>NZ_JAMJWC010000005.1 GCF_023554555.1 Sphingobacterium sp. lm-10 | reverse complement strand
GCCAAAGCGCGATGCGGCGGCGAGAAAGTTCTTTAAAGAAATGATCATGATGCGTGGTGAGTAGTTTAGCTTTAGATTTTGAAGCGGCGAAAGTCACGAATAGAAGATGAAGCTAGAATAAAAAAATACGATTCCGGATTAGATATTAAAAAAAGACAATTTCTAATTATTTTATATAAATAGTTAGGTGTCGAACAATTCATTTTACAATGGAGAGTTTGATCCTGGCTCAGGATGAACGCTAGCGGCAGGCCTAATACATGCAAGTCGAACGGGATCTGAGGGTAGCTTGCTACCCGATTTGAGAGTGGCGCACGGGTGCGTAACGCGTGAGCAACCTACCCATATCAGGGGGATAGCCCGGAGAAATCCGGATTAACACCGCATAATAATACGTTAACACATGTTAATTTATTTAAATATTTATAGGATATGGATGGGCTCGCGTGACATTAGCTAGTTGGTAAGGTAACGGCTTACCAAGGCGACGATGTCTAGGGGCTCTGAGAGGAGAATCCCCCACACTGGTACTGAGACACGGACCAGACTCCTACGGGAGGCAGCAGTAAGGAATATTGGTCAATGGGCGCAAGCCTGAACCAGCCATGCCGCGTGCAGGATGACTGCCCTATGGGTTGTAAACTGCTTTTGTACGGGAATAACCCCTATTATGTATAATAGGCTGAATGTACCGTAAGAATAAGGATCGGCTAACTCCGTGCCAGCAGCCGCGGTAATACGGAGGATCCAAGCGTTATCCGGATTTATTGGGTTTAAAGGGTGCGTAGGTGGCTTTTTAAGTCAGGGGTGAAATACGGCAGCTCAACTGTCGCAGTGCCTTTGATACTGAAGAGCTTGAATTGCGTTGAAGATGGCGGAATGAGACAAGTAGCGGTGAAATGCATAGATATGTCTCAGAACACCGATTGCGAAGGCAGCTGTCTAAACGTTTATTGACACTGATGCACGAAAGCGTGGGGATCAAACAGGATTAGATACCCTGGTAGTCCACGCCCTAAACGATGATAACTCGATGTTTGCGATATACAGTAAGCGTCTTAGCGAAAGCGTTAAGTTATCCACCTGGGGAGTACGCCCGCAAGGGTGAAACTCAAAGGAATTGACGGGGGCCCGCACAAGCGGAGGAGCATGTGGTTTAATTCGATGATACGCGAGGAACCTTACCCGGGCTTGAAAGTTACTGAATAACTCAGAGATGAGTTAGTCCTTCGGGACAGGAAACTAGGTGCTGCATGGCTGTCGTCAGCTCGTGCCGTGAGGTGTTGGGTTAAGTCCCGCAACGAGCGCAACCCCTATGTTTAGTTGCCAGCACGTTAAGGTGGGGACTCTAAACAGACTGCCCGTGCAAACGGAGAGGAAGGTGGGGACGACGTCAAGTCATCATGGCCCTTACGTCCGGGGCTACACACGTGCTACAATGGCCGATACAGCGGGCAGCTACCTGGCAACAGGATGCGAATCTCGAAAAGTCGGTCACAGTTCGGATCGGGGTCTGCAACTCGACCCCGTGAAGTTGGATTCGCTAGTAATCGCGTATCAGCAATGACGCGGTGAATACGTTCCCGGGCCTTGTACACACCGCCCGTCAAGCCATGAAAGTTGGGGGTGCCTAAAGCATGTAACCGCAAGGAGCGTGTTAGGGCAAAACCGATAATTGGGGCTAAGTCGTAACAAGGTAGCCGTACCGGAAGGTGCGGCTGGAATACCTCCTTTCTAGAGATGCGGAAACGTATTCTTGCCATGCATCGTGACATTACTTTAAAAATAAAGAAGAAACAGAACACTACAAGGAAATACAGCACCCACCCTAAGAGATTACGGTTCGGTAGTATTACCCGAGAGAGAAGAGAGATATAGCTAGTCCCGTAGCTCAGTTGGTTAGAGCACTACACTGATAATGTAGGGGTCAGCAGTTCAAATCTGCTCGGGACTACCAAATAGTATTGCGAGAAGCGTATTGCGATGAGCGATATGTGTATTGAGATAGTAGTATTGAGAATCATTAATGATCTCACATCGCACTACTCAAATCTCACTACTATTATCTAATTAACACGGGGAATTAGCTCAGCTGGCTAGAGCACCTGCCTTGCACGCAGGGGGTCAACGGTTCGACTCCGTTATTCTCCACAAGTTTAGTACTGCGTATTGAGATATGCGTATTGAGATTCAGTAAGGCGAGATAATATATCTCACTAGAAAGATCTCACTACTCACTACTCAAATCTCAACTACTAAAACGAACGTTCTTTGACATATTGAGAGAAAGAAGACACAAGAAAAGAAACAACAGAGCATATCTGTTCTAACTTTTCGGAGTTAGACAGAACAATCGTCCCTCCCGAGCAAAAGCGGGAAGTGGATTTGAAGAAAGTAACAAAGGGCACACGGGGGATGCCTAGGCTCTCAGAGGCGATGAAGGACGTGATAAGCTGCGATAAGCCACGGGGATTAGCAAATGTGAATTAATCCGTGGATTTCCGAATGGGGCAACCTAACTAGTAGAAGACTAGTTGTATAATACGCGAACGCGCCGAACTGAAACATCTAAGTAAGCGTAGGAGGAGAAAATAATAATGATTTCGTAAGTAGTGGCGAGCGAACACGAAAAAGCCCAAACCATAGATGTTACGGCATTTATGGGGTTGTAGGACCACGACATTGCATTGTCGCTATGAACTGGAAGCAGGTGGGAAACTGCGCGATATGGGTGATAGCCCCGTACAGGTAAAGAATGACAGCATAGTGGTATCCTGAGTAGGGCGGGACCGGAGAAATCCTGCTTGAATCTGCCAGCACCATCTGGTAAGGCTAAATACTCCTGAGAGACCGATAGTGAACCAGTACCGTGAGGGAAAGGTGAAAAGAACCCCGAACAGGGGAGTGAAAAGAACCTGAAACCGTGTGCTTACAAGCGGTCGGAGCGGATTTATTCTGTGACGGCGTGCCTTTTGCATAATGAGCCTACGAGTTACTCTTGTCCGGCAAGGTTAAGTCGTTCAGCGACGCAGCCGCAGCGAAAGCGAGTCTGAATAGGGCGTATAGTCGGATGAGGTAGACGCGAAACCTTGTGATCTACCCTTGGGCAGGTTGAAGTTGCAGTAACATGTAATGGAGGACCGAACCGATAAACGTTGAAAAGTTTCCGGATGACCTGAGGGTAGGGGTGAAAGGCCAATCAAACTGGGAAATAGCTCGTACTCCCCGAAATGTTTTTAGGAACAGCGTCGACATATGAGTCTTGCAGAGGTAGAGCTACCGATTGGGTGCGGGGGAGTCAAATCCTACCAAATCCAGACGAACTCCGAATGCTGTAAGATATGGTCGGCAGTGAGGCTTTGGGTGCTAAGGTCCAAGGCCGAGAGGGAAAGAACCCAGACCATCAGCTAAGGTCCCTAAATATACGCTAAGTTGAACTAACGAGGTCCGGTTGCCCAGACAGCTAGGATGTTGGCTTGGAAGCAGCCATTCATTTAAAGAGTGCGTAACAGCTCACTAGTCGAGCGACCGGGCGTGGATAATAAACGGGCATCAAGTGTATTACCGAAGCTATGGATTCATACCATTAGGTATGTCTGGTAGGGGAGCATTCTATCATCGGGGAAGCAGTGAGGTGACTTATTGTGGAGATTATAGAAAAGCAAATGTAGGCATAAGTAACGATAAGGCGGGTGAGAAACCCGCCCACCGAAAGAACCAGGTTTCCTGATCAACGCTAATCGGATCAGGGTTAGTCGGGGCCTAAGGCGCATCCGAAAGGAGGTAGCCGATGGACAACGGGTTAATATTCCCGTACTTTTATATACTGCGATGTGGTGACGGAGTAGTGACACTGCCGCGAACTGACGGAATAGTTCGTTGAAGTGTGTAGGTATACAGACTGTAGGCAAATCCGCAGACTGTGCTGAAACACGATAGTACTGCAAACCTTCGGGGGCGCAGATAGTGCAGGTAATCAGACTTCCAAGAAAACCCGCTAAGCTTCAGGTATATAAAACCCGTACCGCAAACCGACACAGGTGTTCGAGGAGAGAATCCTAAGGTGCTCGAGTGAATCATGGCTAAGGAACTCGGCAAAATGGCCCTGTAACTTCGGGAGAAGGGGCGCTTCCTCCAGCGATGGAGAAGCCGCAGTGAAAAGGCCCAGGCGACTGTTTAGCAAAAACATATGGCTTTGCAAAATCGAAAGATGAAGTATAAGGCCTGACACCTGCCCGGTGCTGGAAGGTTAAGAGGGGATGTCATCGCAAGAGAAGCATTGAATCGAAGCCCCAGTAAACGGCGGCCGTAACTATAACGGTCCTAAGGTAGCGAAATTCCTTGTCGGGTAAGTTCCGACCTGCACGAATGGTGTAACGATCTGGGCGCTGTCTCAGCCATGAGCTCGGTGAAATTGTGGTATCGGTGAAGACGCCGATTACCCGCAACGGGACGGAAAGACCCCATGAACCTTCACTATAGCTTAACATTGGAATTGGATACAGGATGTGTAGGATAGGCGGGAGATGTTGAAGCGGCTTCGCTAGGAGTCGTGGAATCAACCTTGAAATACCGCCCTTTCTGTATTCGGTTTCTAACTCGGTTTAGCCGAGGACATTGTTTGGTGGGTAGTTTGACTGGGGTGGTCGCCTCCAAAAAGGTAACGGAGGCTTTCAAAGGTGGGCTCAGTACGCTTGGTAACCGTACGAGGAGTGCAATGGCATAAGCCCGCTTGACTGTGAGACCAACAAGTCGATCAGGGTCGAAAGACGGACATAGTGATCCGGTGGTTCTGTATGGAAGGGCCATCGCTCAAAGGATAAAAGGTACTCTGGGGATAACAGGCTGATCTCCCCCAAGAGCTCATATCGACGGGGAGGTTTGGCACCTCGATGTCGGCTCGTCACATCCTGGGGCTGGAGAAGGTCCCAAGGGTTGGGCTGTTCGCCCATTAAAGTGGCACGCGAGCTGGGTTCAGAACGTCGCGAGACAGTTCGGTCCCTATCTGTTGTGGGCGTTGGAAGTTTGAGTGGATCTGTCCTTAGTACGAGAGGACCGGGATGGACTGACCGCTGGTGAACCAGTTATGCCGCCAGGTGTACGGCTGGGTAGCTACGTCGGGAATAGATAAGCGCTGAAAGCATCTAAGTGCGAAACTAGCCACGAGATGAGACTTCCTTATAGGGTCGTAGAAGATGACTACGTTGATAGGTCATAGGTGTAAAGGTAGAGATACCATAGCCAAGTGATACTAATAGCCCGAAGCTTTCGCAATGATAGAAAACGTGTTCTGTTGTTTCCTGTGTTTTTTTAAAACATAGATTATATTTTCTTATTGTCCTTCTTTCTTTCAAATATATGTCGTT
>NZ_JAMJWC010000004.1 GCF_023554555.1 Sphingobacterium sp. lm-10 | reverse complement strand
TAATTTTATACTAAAGCCCTTGCAACAAAATTGCAAGGGCTTTTTTGCGTTTATAGGTGTCCTGTAAAATCACTAATCCCTATCAATCTGTTCGCTCTGAGAAATTACGCCGTACTTGAAGCCAATCTAATAATGGTAAGAAAGTAACGCTATTACTTTAACAATGTGGGCTTAAAGCCAAAGTGCTTCTTGAAGGTGGTGGTAAAATGCGTAGAATGCTTATATCCAACCATCCTGGAAACGTCGGTTACACGTAGTTTGTTATTAGAAAGCAGTTTGCGCGCATGATCCATCTTAACCTCTATAGTATACTGAGCGATGGTCTTCCCATTATATACCTTGAAATATTTTTTCAAATACTGTTCATTCGTTCCTACGATCTTTGCTAATTCCGGAATCGTGATGACTTTGGATAAATCTTGATGAATAACCCTTTTTGCTAGCTGCATCTTATCGTAATGTATCGATTGAATATGACTATCTTCACTAACTACTTCTTTCGATTGGCAGTGAAGTAACTCGAATAAGCGGCTATTTAAAAGGAGTTGATCTAGTGGAGAGTTTTTGTCTTGATCAATAGTCGCAATTTGCTTTATTAGAAAAGTAGATCTACTCGTCGTTCTTACTATACGAGTGCCTGTTGATCCAAATTCTGAGTTAAGCAAGCTTTGCAAACCAAAGTTAGCGATGAATCGCTCGCATAATATTAGTGCGATATAATCACTTGTTTCTCGTCCCATGGAGCTTCTTAAGCATACCCCCTTATCCACATGCGTAATGAATGAGTTTCCTGCTGGTATGGTTATCTGTGTCCCATCCAATTCCACTAAAAACGTTCTGGCAGACGATGCTGTTAATATAATCAAACAGGAGGCTTCTGAGAACATAATTTCATCATTCAGTGTCCTTTTGAAGAAAGAACCTGAGCAGATGTAGGTCTGAAGGTGAGAGAGCACCCGATAATTTTCTGTTTTTGTAGTCTTATTTTCCGAACGCGTCATTTTTTTGGTTCGATTAGTTCTATATTTGCCGCATTAAATTTATTTAGACAAAGTCTAAATGATGTAAATATAGAAAACTAATCTATCAATTAAGCATGTTTAAGCTCAACTTAGGAATTATTATCGCAATCGTGCTTGCGATTGTGAGCAACACTGCCATCGGACAAGTTCATATTACTGTTCAAGGCAGGGTTGTGGATCAAGAATCGGGATCACCCATTGTCGGGGCGAATATTCAAGTACTAGAGAACGATCGTTCTGGGGCAGCGGTGACAGGAACATCCGGGGGATTTTCCATTCGTGCACATGTCGGACAAACACTACGGGTTAATTTTGTAGGATATCGTAGTACAGACATCGTTGTTCGCGGGGAGCGTACTGATTTAATCATCAGCTTGACTCCAGACACTAGAGAACTAGCAGAAGTATTGGTCACAGGAGCCTTAGGAATTAAGCGATCATCTCGTGAATTAGGTACCTCTGCGCAGTCCGTGAATAATGAGGAATTAAATCTCGGTAAGATGGTGAATCCGTTATTGGCACTTTCTAGTAAAGTTGCCGGTTTACGAATCAATGCGACTGATCTGACAACTGGAAAAACAGACCCGGGCGTCCAAGTACGTTTGCGCGGTACAAGGTCATTAAATCGTAATCAAAATGATCCAATTTATGTGGTAGATGGAGTGCCATTACCGGATATCACACGCATTAATCCAAATGATATCGAAGATATCACCGTATTAAAGGGTGCGAATGCGGCAGCATTGTATGGCTCAGAAGGTGTAAATGGAGCTATCATGATCACAACAAAAACAGGTAAATCGGATCGTGGTACAGTAAACTACAGCAACAGCACTATGTTCTCCAATGTATTTTTCCTGCCTCCGCAGCAGACCGAATTTGGTCAAGGCCAAAATGGCGTGTATAGCCCTACGGCCAATGAATCTTGGGGGCCACGTTTCGACGGGGAGATGAAGGACTTTGGATTACCAATCAATGGTGTGCAGCCACAAAAGCTATTCGCTGCGCCTGGAAGAGATAATCGGAAAGATTTTTTCAACACAGGAGTAACGATGCAGAATGATGTTTCCTTTTCTGGCGGTGATGCTAACAGTTCCTACTTCCTGTCATTACAAGATGTACGAATCAAAGGTGTAATTCCTGGAGACGAATCTAGCCGTACAGGTGCGCGTTTTAATGGCTCGCGGCGTTTCAATAAGTTGACAACATCTTTCAATATGAACTATGTTTTCTTCAAGAACAGTACTACCTCAGATGGTCCATGGGCCTCCGTATATGCACAGCCTGCTAATATTGATTATCAGGATGCACGCAATTGGCAGGATCCAACATCACCGAACCATCCATTGAACTGGTATTCGCCATTGGCTGCAGCGCGTAATCCATTCTTCATGGCAGACAATAACCGCCAAACATTCGATCAACATACGATCAATTCTCGTTTGGAATTTAGTTATGAAGTTGCAGACTGGCTAGATGTGATCAATAGGACAGGTCTATACATTCAGTCGGAGCCAGGAAGAGTGACTAACCGCCAGTTGAACTCATCGGTGGCGACACGAAACGTCATCGGAACGGTGAATGATTCGCACCGCGACTATAATCGTTTCAACAATGATTTAATTTTAGACTTCCACAAAAGTTTTGGTGATATCTCTACACGACTATTATTGGGCCAGAACGTAAGAATGGATAATAGAAAAGACATTAATGTGCAAGCCAATAACCTATTGTTTGATGATCTTTTCAATCAAGGATCTAGAACTGGCGAATTGGCTGGTGGTTCTACGATCACGCGTCAGCGTTATTTGGCGACTTACGGCGAATTTACGACAAGCTATAAAAACTATTTGTTCTTAACCTTTACCGGTCGTAACGATCAGACTTCGGTTCTGGATCCAGAAAATAGAAACTATTTCTCTCCGGGAGTAAGTACATCATTCGTCTTTACCGATGCTATCCCGGCATTACGAGATAATCGTGTGTTGAGTTACGGTCGTTTATACAGTTCATTCAATAGAACAGGAAATGTGACCTTAAGTCCTTATGCACTTAATCTGAACTATAATCAGGCGCCAGGTTTCCCCTATGGTAGTTTGGTAGGCTATATTCCGTCAACGGTAGAACCTAATCGCTTCATTAAACCTGAATTTGTACGTTCATTCGAAGTAGGTGCACAATTGGGATTGTTTAATAATCGATTAAATGCTGACATTGCCTATGCCTATTCGGACTCTAAAGACCAAATCTTCAACAGCCAAGTCTCCAGAGCAACAGGTTTCAATACGTCAACCGTAAACGCCGGACAGATGGTTAACAGCACCCTAGAGGTCGCCTTGAATGGAGCAGCTATTCGCGGAACTAACTTTCGCTGGGATGTAGGTTTGAACTTTACCTATACGAAAACCGAAGTATTGAATCTGTTCACAGGTAACGAATTCACTATCTTCCGCCAGCAGTATGCCATTGTGGGTGAGCAATATCCTACCTTAAGGATGAGTGATTTCGACCGAGATCCTGCGACAGGGAAGATAATTTTGGATCCAAATGGAAATATTCGATTAAGTGAAGATGAAACCATTTTGGGAACCATGGTACCTCCCTATCTTTTTGGATTTAACTCTAACTTCAAATACAAAGGCTTTACTTTAGGTTTCCAGATAGATGCTCGTCTGGGTGCGTGGATGTATTCGGAGGTACTTCCTAGGATGTATACAGCAGGAACTCATGCCGAAACAGCGCAGTACAACAGAGAACCATTTATTATGCCGAATACTATGATCCGTACGGCGGATGGCTCACTCGTAGAAAACACTGATGTGTATTCCAGAGGAGATCGTGCTTGGTGGGATGCATATGGGAGAGTGCAGACTGTAACGGCAGCTAAAGGAGATTACTTAAAATTAAGGGAGCTTTACATCGGGTTCGATCTTCCAGCTCGCCTACTCGCTGGGCAAAAGGTTATTCGTGGTGCTTCGCTGGGATTGGTTGGTAATAACTTATTTATCATCAGTCATGATTCTAACCAGATTGGTGATCCAGAAGCTTTATACAATTCTACGGATGGTTATTCGAGCTTTCGGCAGATTCCGACGGCAAGATCTTTCGGATTTAACATTAACGTAGCGTTTTAATATTGATACAGATGAAATTATATATAATCAAAATAGGACTTTTAATAGTTGCATCATTTAGTTTGATCTCTTGTAAGGATTTTCTCGAGGTAAACGATAACCCGAATGCACCTACTAATGATAACCTTAGCCTGAGCGTTAAACTCTCTGCAGCGCTTAATAGTTCTGCTAATTACGAAGCAACCCAGTTAAACCAAATTGGTGGTTTTTGGGGCGGCTATTGGGGTACAGCTGGCGAAGCAGCTAGTTCATTTTCCACCCTGAAAAATTATAATGGACCAGGTATTCGCGATACGCGAGATGGTATTCCAGTTTGGGAGACCACTTACACGAATTTGTTCTACTACAAACAAATTCTGGAGCAGGCCGATCTGGAAGCGTCTTTGTTTTATGAAGGGATTGCCAAGGTGATGACCGCTTATCATTATTTCATTTTGGTAGATTTCTATAACAATGTGCCATTTGAGCAGGCGCTGCAAGGATCCCTATACTTACAGCCAGTTTATGAACCGGGCAGAGATGTATACCAGAAGTCGATGGATTTGATCACTGAAGGTATTGCCGAGATTAAGTCGGCCAGCAATGCACCTGGCGCAGATGATGTTCTGTTTCGGGGAGATCGTACCAAGTGGGCGCAATTTGGAAATACACTCAAACTGCGGGCATTGTTAAGACAATCCCAAGTATCAGATCAGAGTGGATATATTACACAAGAGGTAGCGAAGATTGTGCAAGAAGGTTCTGGTTTTCTGCTGGATAATGCTATGGTAAATCCAGGATACCTGAATACAGCCGGTAGAATGAATCCATTCTTTGAAACCTACTACCGTAATAATGCAGGTGTAGCTGTAGCTAATTATGGCAACATACGCCCTACACGCTATCTATTAGCGAAATATGCTGAGTACAATGATCCAAGACTAGGCCAAAACTTTGTCACGGTGAATAATGCATATCAAGGTGTCGTATTTGGAGATAATACAGTATCGCCTGAATTTGCTTCGGCTAATACCTCTGCCATGAAAGGGCCAGTAGAAAATGGAGCAACGCCAGCCGGAGTACTGAAAAGCTTCAATCAAGGCAGTATGGTGATTTCTTCGGCAGAAGCCTATTTTTTACAGGCAGAAGCTGCAGAAAGAGGATGGATTTCAGCCAATAGTACTACTTTATATAACAGCGCGATCCAATCCTCTTTTAACTATCAGTTTAATGTCAATAACTATAATATTGCTACTTACATCGCGCAACCAAGTGTCAATATAGATGTCGCTCCAAATAAAATAGAACGTATAATCACACAGAAGTGGCTGGCTTTAAGTGGATTGAATAACATCCAAGCTTGGCACGATCACAAAAGACTAGGTATACCTGCGTTTCCGGCATCAGTAACCAGTCCGACACCGGGGGCATATCCACGTCGCTTCATGTACCCGGAAACGGAATTAAATTCCAATAATCAAAATGCTTCCAGCCAAGGAGATGTAGGAGTGCTTACGGGAAGAGTCTGGTGGGATGTGAGATAGATAAAAGTATGTGAAGCAATTAACTTAAAGGATTGCGGCGTATGATCAAATACTAATTTCGAAACGTTTCCATAATAAATAATCCCACTATAGTGTTGTAAAGCACTGTAGTGGGATTATTTATTTTCCAACGTATTAAAGGTCTACTGGCTCTTAGGCGCGACCATAGCGCCTAAAATCATTTCCATAACAGCTACAGCAATAGCAAAAAAGAAAGCAGACCAGAAACCATCTACCTGAAATTTATTGCCCATGATAGTACTGCTTAACATTATCATTAAGACGGTAATGATAAATGAAACCAGGCCAAATGTAAGCCAGTTCAAAGGGAAAGTGAATAGTCTCAAAATACCACCCACAATACCGTTTACCAAGCCAATGACCAGCCCTGTGATAATAGCCCAACCAAATCCGGCTACTGAAACGCCCGGGATAATATACGATGCTCCTGCTATGATAAGCCCCGTAAGAAGTAAAGAAAGTATAAAATGCATAATTAATGGTGTTAAGTTGTGATTCAATGAAATGCAGGGCAAAATAAATGCCAAATCACTTGATTGTTATTGGCTAACTTTTTATTTTTATAATGAACTAATTGTAAGGCATCACAATCAGCTGTGAAGCGTAAAATCCTCCAAACGTATGAAAAGAGAGCTAACCGCCGAAGAAGCAACGGCTGTCAGAAAATTTATTGGAAAGAAAGGATTTCGGAACAATGATATGTGCTCGGCTATGTTTGCAGACTTTGCACCAATGGTACAAGATGAATTAGTTAAAGATACTGAAGTTGAGTTGCATGAAGCGATTCAAAAAGCGTATGCCGCTCTTGGGGCTATAGGCTTCAGCTCTATGGAAGATGCGTACCAGCGGAAATTACAACGGTGGCACTGGAAAAATCTCCAGGCAGATACACGTGGCTATACTTCTTCTACTCGTGGTATCTTGCTATTGATTTTATTAACAATTTTTGCATACTTTCTATATCGCTCTACTCATAAAGATTTCCAAGAGGGAGTGCGTTACGGTATTGGTATTACTATGTTAATAGCATTCGCAATTCTATTGTTGCAGCATCGCCCGGTGTCTAAAAATTACACAGCATACAAATCATTTGTAGGCTTAGGCTTTGTTCTATTCTCTTTTATAATCAATTTGCAGATTTTTACGATTTCGCTGGACGATCAATTTCCAGCGATAGTGCAAAGTGTCTTATTTGTTGTTACGGCCTACTCATCAACTATTTTCGTAAATGTATTCGACAAAGGGCTCAAAAGGGTTGTTACAGAGATGGATGCACTAGAACTAAACCCTACCTAGTGATAAAATCAATTCATGTTAGATATTCGTGTATAAAACTATGTTGGCATAGTAAATAATTCGTATATTGACCTTGACTATTATTATAAACAACAAGAGCTATGGAGAAATTTATGTTATCATGTATGACGATGCTATTGACGATAGCGTTGTTTGCACAATCAAATGATCCTATTTTAGGCAAATGGGAAAACTCCAGTAAAGAAGGTCGTATTGAGATTTTCAAACGAGGAGACAAGTACTTTGGCAAGTTATACTGGATCAAAGATTCATCGAAAAAGGACGTCAAAAATCCAGATAAAAGTAAGCAAGATCGAAAAATTGAAGGATTGGAGATTTTAACCAATTTTACCAAAAAAGGCAATACTTATGAAGGTGGTGAGATCTATGATCCGAAATCAGGTAAAACCTACAGCTGTAAGATGACGCCCAAAGGAGACAAGCTGGAAGTACGCGGTTTTGTAGGCGTTAGCTTACTTGGACGTACCGAAGTATTTACACGTATTAAATAAAGCTCCACGAAGTGGTAAAAAGAGGAAGGACAGCGCAAACTGTCCTTTTTTTGTTGCGCTAGTGTACGCTCATCAATGGATCATGCGAGCCACAAAAATGTTGTATCTTTGAATAGATACGCACAAAAAAGCATTAAGATATATGTACCATAACTTGCAAGCCGCTCTACAGAAAGAGTTAGCGGAAATCCAGGAAGCCGGACTTTATAAGAAAGAACGCATTATCACCACACCTCAGGGAGCAGATATTAAAATCAATACCGGACAGGAAGTCATCAACTTCTGCGCAAATAACTACCTCGGATTATCCTCCCACCCTGATGTGATAGCGGCCGCAAAGGCCGCGATTGATTCGCATGGATACGGCATGTCTTCTGTACGTTTCATCTGCGGTACACAAGATACACACAAGCAATTAGAAGATAAGCTCTCGCAATTTCTGGGAACAGAAGATACCATATTGTATGCAGCAGCTTTTGATGCGAATGGAGGAGTTTTCGAGCCTTTGTTTGGTGCAGAAGATGCGATTATCTCCGACGAACTTAATCATGCATCGATTATTGATGGCGTACGTCTGTGTAAGGCACAACGTTTCCGTTATAAAAACTGTGACATGCAAGATCTGGAGGCGCAACTGCAAGCTGCGTCTGGTGCGCGCCACCGCATTATTGTGACCGATGGTGCATTTTCAATGGATGGTTCTGTAGCGCCTTTAGATAAAATTTGTGACTTGGCGGATAAATACGATGCGTTGGTGATGATTGATGAATCTCACTGTTCCGGCTTTATTGGTAAAACAGGCCGCGGTACACATGAGCTTTGTGATGTAATGGGCAGGATAGATATTATTACTGGTACGTTAGGCAAGGCATTAGGTGGAGCGTCCGGTGGTTTTACGTCTGGTCGTAAAGAGATTATAGATATGTTGCGTCAGCGCTCCAGACCTTATCTATTTTCTAATACCTTGGCGCCTGCTATTGTGGGTGCATCTATCGCTGTGTTGGATATGTTGAGCGAGACCACCACACTGCGGGATAAGCTGGAAGATAATACCACGTATTTCAGAGAGAAAATGACTGCCGCAGGATTTGACATCAAGCCAGGCGTACATCCTATAGTGCCAGTTATGCTGTACGATGCAAAGTTGGCACAAGAATTTGCTGCCAAAATGCTAGAGGAAGGCATTTACGTAATCGGCTTCTATTATCCGGTAGTGCCAAAAGATAAAGCACGTATCCGCGTACAGATCTCAGCTGGGCACGAAAGAGAACACCTAGATAAAGCTATTGCAGCATTTACCAAGGTAGGCAAAGAGCTTAAAGTAATATCATAAAGCTAATCCTAAAAAGTAATCATTGAACTCGTTGCTGACCGTATTGGTCCGTAACAGAAAATGTTTTAAACAACACATGCGAACCATTCGGTTCGCATGTGTTGTTTAAATTCTTATCCAAGTAAATGACTCACTACTATTTTTTAAGTTTAGCCTGTAGTACATCTTCCATTATTTCATAACCGGCCGCAGTAGGGTGTACGCCATCTTTTGCATACTTTTCCGGCAACCCATTTCGCTCATCTTTCAGTGCCGAGTGGTAATCGACGAATGGAATGCCGTTACTGTCTGCATAGTACCGAATAAGTGTATTGAGTTGGATGATCTGATCGGCAGCATCCTGAATTTCTGCTCGCCAACTAAACTCATAAGCGGGTAATACCGAGCATAATAGCACTTCAATCTTGTGATGTTGCGCTAATTCGACCATAGAAATGATATTGCCCAAGACGTTTTCTAGAGATATGAAGCCCTGGTTTTGTGCGATGTCGTTGGTGCCCGCCAAAATAACGACGGCTCTGGGTTGCAGTTCCAGTACATCTTTTCGAAAGCGTACCAACATTTGTGAACTGGTTTGTCCGCCAATTCCTCTGCCTATGTACCCGTTTTTAGTAAAAAAATCTGGTCGTGAATTCTTCCAGCCTTCTGTTATAGAATTACCCATAAACACGACTTGTCCACTCTTCTCCTGCGGGTTTGCGGCTGCGTATTTTGAAAAATTTGCCCAATCGGCCTTGTTTTGCGCCGAAGTGTTGTGCATCATAAACAGGGATATTACGAGTGTTAAAAGCCATTTCATATTAAGAAATCTTTATTATTCAACTATTCCAAATATATCATTTAAAATGTAGTGATTAGTTGTTTTTATTTTTTTACTTTTGCACCTTAGAATTTTACACGACAAGCTGTAGCATGCAGAACATCAGAAACATAGCGATTATCGCTCACGTTGACCACGGTAAAACCACGTTGGTTGACAAGATTCTCTATTTCACGAATCAGTTCAGAGAAAATGAAAACGCAGGAGAACTCATCCTGGATAACAACGATTTGGAACGTGAGCGTGGTATCACTATCGTTTCCAAAAACGTATCAGTTACCTATAAGGATGTTAAAATAAACATTATTGATACCCCTGGTCACGCCGATTTTGGCGGTGAGGTAGAGCGCGTATTGAAAATGGCGGATGGCGTTGTTCTATTAGTAGATGCCTTTGAAGGTCCGATGCCTCAAACACGTTTTGTAACGGGTAAAGCACTAGCTTTAGGTATCAAGCCTATCGTTGTCGTCAACAAAGTAGACAAAGAAAACTGTCGTCCGGATGAAGTATACGAAAGTGTATTCGACTTATTCTTCAACTTGGATGCCACAGAAGATCAATTAGACTTCCCTGTATTATACGGGTCTTCTAAGCAAGGTTGGATGTCTACAGATTGGAAACAACCGACAACAGACTTCACCGATTTGTTAGATGCGATCTTAGCACATATCCCAGCGCCTAAAGTATCTGAAGGAACGCTTCAAATGCAAGTAACTTCTCTAGATTACTCTACTTTCGTTGGTCGTATCGCGATCGGACGTGTAGCGCGTGGAGTTATCAAAGAAAATCAACCAGTATCGCTTGTAAAGCGTGATGGTAAGATTGTAAAATCTCGTGTGAAAGAACTTCAAGTATTTGAAGGCCTTGGTCGTATTAAGGTTTCTGAGGTGAAAGCAGGTGATATCTGTGCGGTAGTAGGTATTGATGGATTTGATATTGGTGATACCATTGCTGATTTCGAAAACCCAGAGCAACTGGAGGTGATGAGCATTGATGAGCCAACAATGAACATGTTGTTCACGATCAATAACTCTCCATTCTTTGGTAAAGAAGGTAAATTGGTAACATCTCGTAATATTTACGATCGTTTGCAAAAGGAGTTGGAGAAAAACTTGGCACTACGCGTAGTACCAACCGAATCTCCGGATGCTTGGTTAGTATATGGTCGTGGTATCCTCCATTTGTCTGTATTGATTGAGACCATGCGTCGCGAGGGTTACGAATTACAGGTGGGTCAGCCGCAAGTAATTGTAAAAGAAATCGACGGTGTTAAATGTGAGCCTATCGAGGAGTTGGTAGTAGACGTTCCTGCAGAAGTTTCTGGTAAGGTAATCGAGCTAGTTACACAGCGTAAAGGCGAGCTTTTAATTATGGAAGCCAAAGGCGATATGCAACATTTAGAGTTTGCAATTCCTTCCCGTGGTATTATCGGTTTGCGTAATAACGTATTGACAGCTACAGCTGGTGAGGCTGTAATGGCGCACCGTCTGAAAGGGTATGAGCCATGGAGAGGACCGATCCCAGGTCGCTTGGCAGGAGTATTGATTTCTTTGGATACAGGTTCTACAACGGCTTATTCTATTGATAAATTACAAGACCGTGGTCGTTTCTTCGTAGATCCGGGAGTGGATATTTACGAAGGTCAGATCTTGGGTGAGCACATTCGTGACAATGATTTAACGATTAATGTAACCAAAGGAAAGCAGTTGACTAACATGCGTGCATCTGGTTCAGATGATAACGCTCGTATTGCACCAGCGATCAAATTCTCTTTGGAAGAGTGTATGGAGTATATCCAAGCCGACGAGTACATTGAAGTAACGCCTCAAAGCATGCGTTTACGTAAAATCTATTTGACGGAAGGCGATCGTAGAGTGAACGCGAAGAAATTCCAATAAGATTCTATTAGTTTCCTTTCGAAGGATTCTATTTATCCATAAAAAAGCTGCTATCAGACCTGATAGCAGCTTTTTTTATTAGATTATAGGAAGGTGTTTTATATATTTTTCATACATTTGAGATATTTTTATAATTATGAAATTTTTTTACTCACTTTTATCTGTACTCATTTTAACCGTAGCTTGTTCGAAAAATACTTTGGAGCTACCGGTAGAAGTAGAGGAATCTCCTGAACCAGAACAAAAAGAAATTGAATATTTTCCATTTGCATTGAGGGTAGACAACATAGAGGTAGATATATTTCAAGCAGTAACTTTCAAATTAATTGATTCGGTTGCAAAAGATGAGGGTAATTTTTTTTCCTTTTTAAAATATAAGGTATTGGATTCTCTGATTTGGAATGTAGAAGGCGCGACAAATAAGGTACATCTTGTTGAGCATGATGAAAGTGGGTTCGGTGTCAAAACAGAATGGGGACATAATTTTTATGCACCAGGAGAATACAAAACATACCTTAAAGGTTATCGCGAAGGTAATCAGGTGGTCAATGATTCCATTCTGGTGCTCGTTAATACCCCTAAGGATAAAGATTTTTTACAATTCTCTTGGTCTGAGATAGTAGCGCCATTAACTGCCCATATCGGTTATGTTAATAATAATACAGAGGAATACCATTTTAGTACAGTATCTGGTTTGAGAGATGGGATTAAATCAATTTCTTTAAATCTCTTCTACGATAAGTATAATGGCGAAGCCTATAAATCAGCACCTGCGGATCTACCAGAGCAAGCGAGAACGGTATTAGTGAACTACATCACTTCGATGTATGGGCCGGAGAAATATTCTTCAGAAAGTGTGGATGTTTTATCAATTTATAAAGCATTATTTCTGACGCCATTGTTAGACAAAGAAGTTGTCAAAATTTGGTCCACGCCTACCGCTAATATTGCATTAGTCAAAGGACTTATTGAATACGGACGTCCAGCACGCTATAGTGTCTTAGCGGAACCGATATACAAATAATACAAAGAACCCTAATAACAGAAAAGCTCCGGAAGATCATATCTTCCGGAGCTTTTCTGTTATTGCTATACGATATATATAGTCTTAGTTAGTTCCTGCTTCGCGTTTTGCGTCTTGTTGCATTTTCTCACTAGCTACAATAACGATCTCTACACGGCGATTTTCTGCACGTCCTGCATCGGTGTCATTACTTGCAATTGGCTCGGAAAAATTCTTTCCTTGCGTCTTCACTCTACCACCTGTTAAACCTTGAGAAACAGCATAATCACGTACTGATTTAGCGCGACCTTCAGAAACTTTTTGGTTGGCATTCATAGATCCCACATTGTCTGTGTGTCCAATCACCAAAATCTCTGTGTCAGGCTCTTTATTTAAGGTCTCTACCAATTTGGCAATATTTGTCTTTGCATCACCTTTTAACTGTGTGCTATTAAAGTCGAAGAGGATACCGCTATCAAACTTCACAATGATACCTTCATCTGATTTGATTACCTCAGCACCTGCAACGGCATTTTCGATTTCCTTCGCTTGATTATCCATCTTACGACCGATTAACCCTCCTGCAGCTCCACCGATCACAGCACCAGCGATAGCACCTACAGCAGTATTACCTGCTTTTCCACCGATCAATGCACCTAAAGCACCTCCGGCTGTCGTGCCGATCACCGCACCTTTAGTTGTGCTACTTGTATTTTGTATGGTAGAACAGCTCGCAAATAACATTGCTGATGTCGCTAAAGACAAACCATAAACGGATAATTTTTTGTTAATTGTCATAACCTAAAAGATAAATGTATACTTCTGAATAGAATATAAACAAAGTAAATGCCAAAATAAATTTATCATGGATAAAAGAAGGCACATGGCTCTTCCTGAGGAAGTTATTTCTCCTGTTTGGGGATTTCCAGCTTAGGTAATTTTTGAGATTTAGGTCGCCCTTCGGCTTCCCAAGATTCGAAAGACTTGTTGATATACACCATCAGATCGTAACGCCCCCAACGCTCCGCGGTAGACAAAGACGGCCGGTACCAATCCATAAAAGATTGTAAATCTTCTCCTTCTAGACCTGTCAGCTCCGTTACGATACTCTTACTAAAAATACGGTCAATTTTAGTCTCTTCCAACTCCTGGTTCATGTACTCCTCAAAGCGTCTGGCATTTTTGGGTTCCTTACCGAATAAGTTATATAAGGCTGTCGCCGGACTGGCCAAGTACGTGCCCACCGAGTTGTGTCCGCCGCGGTAAACCCCTTTGCGTTCGTAATCTCGCAACATTCCGCGCATTTCGGATTCACGCGTGCCGCGGGATACAACAACAGTTTCGATCTGTAAGCCAGATTGCATTTCCAGGATAATATCTTCCACGGTGTTGATCTGCGTTTTGATGGTGCCGTAGCCTATTTTCTCAATCGATATGCTATCGCCAATAGCCACAGGAATCGTAAAGATGCCCTGCATAGACGTTCGCGTCTTTTGTTGCGAATTCAGGTTAGTGACATTCGCATCTGCAATGCGCGTATTGTTTGTACCACGTTCCAATATCATACCAGAGATATTCCTGCGCTCATCCGCGCCAGACTGGGCAGATGTACGTTGGCTCATCGCAAGAAATATGCAAAAGGCAAAAATAATATATGAAAATAAGCGGGTCATGTAAAAATCTAAATTAACCAAAGATCATCATTAACGTATGTTAAATAACGCTAAACCTTCTATTTGAAAGGGTAAAACACAAAATTTGCCCCTTCTGGAACTACAACAAACAGACACATGTATTGATCAACAGGTTTAAACTGTTTGATAAAATAATCCTTGCGGTCTTCCTTGATGATGCCACGCTCAACGAATTCTTCGAGCGAACTTACATTGATAGTCCAGGAAGTATTCAACTCCATTTTGTCTAGGATCACCTCGCCAATTTTCACACTATGTTGATGCGCAACGAAGATCGGATGTGCGGAAAATTGCTCCGAGACCAAATCGGCGGAAACCTCTTTAATTGCATCGCTGTAAAAATTCAGATCTATTTTAAGGCTTTCCAAAGGACTGTTGCTCTTACCTTTTTCGTTGCCATTCCCCGAAGGTTCTGCCAGTAATTCTTCTATATTCATGGTACTACTTTCTGATTAAAAGAACCACGTTTTCTACGTGTTGCGTGTGTGGGAACATGTCTACCGGCTTAATGCGCTCGACTTGATATTTCCCAGAAAGCAACTCAATGTCACGTGCTTGCGTCGCCGCATTACAACTTACATATACGATTTTTGCTGCTTCTACATCCAACAAGCACTTGATTACGTCCGTGTGCATGCCTGCTCTCGGCGGATCCGTGATGATAATATCTGGCTTACCGTGCTCGTTCACAAATGGTATGGTCAGCACATCCTTCATGTCACCAGCGTAGAATTTTGTGTTGTTGATATCGTTAAGTTGCGAGTTGATCTTTGCGTCCTCGATAGCAGATGGTACATATTCTATGCCAATCACTTGGTGTGCATTACGTGCTACAAAGTTGGCGATGGTGCCAGCACCTGTATATAAATCATATACTGTCTCTTTGCCAGTAAGATCGGCAAAATCACGCGTGATTTTATATAATTCATAAGCTTGTGCTGAATTGGTCTGGTAGAATGATTTTGGCCCTACCTTAAATTTCAGCCCTTCCATCTCTTCGTAAATGAAATCGCGACCGCGATAAAGCATAATCTCTTGATCAAAGATCGTGTCATTACCTTTCTGGTTTACGATGTACAGGAGCGATGCAAGTGTTGGGAACTTAACAGATATAAATTCCATCAACTGATCGATCTGCTCTTGTGTCGGATAAGCGAATACAACAATTACCATTACTTCACCGGTAGAAGCCGTGCGAATAATGACGTTTCGAAGTGCCCCTTGATGCGCCCGTAGATCGTAAAAAGAAATTCCGTGGTCTACGGCATAAGCACGAATGCTATTTCTGATATCATTGGAAGGATCGGCTTGTAAGAAACAATGGTCTATATCCAAAATCTTGTCGAAACGGCCAGGTACGTGAAAGCCCAATGCATTCATATCCTGCTCATCGACCTGCTCATCTTTATTTGTCAGCCAACGTTTGTTGGAAAAAGTATATTCTAACTTGTTGCGGTAGTAGGCAGTCTCTTGAGAGCCCAATATGGTTTCCATCGAAGAAGTATCCACTTTGCCAATACGGCTCAGCACATTACTTACATATTTCTCCTTGAAGTGCAACTGTGCTTCGTAATTCATGTGCTGCCACTTGCAACCACCACACACGCCAAAGTGTGGACAGAAAGGCTCTACCCGATGTGGAGACGGCGTCTTTACAGCAGTAACTTTTCCCTCTACTAAATTCTTTTTCTTGCGAAGCAGTTCTACGTCAACGATATCACCTGGTATTGCCTTCTCAATAAACATTACCAGTTCGTCTTGTTTCGCCACGCCTCTTCCTTCTTCGGCGATGTCAATTATCTCTATATCAGAGACAAATTTCTTGTCCTGAGGTATTCTCTTTCCCATTTGGGCACAAAAATACGCTTTTAATTTTATATGTGACTGTCGGGAAATGCCTAAGGCGAGGATGTGCCTTTATGGTTTCAGCAACTGGAGCAACTTTTTGCTGTGTAAATACTCAAAGTGCCTTTGTTCTAAAAAGAAGTTTTTGTCCAGAATGAGGGTTGTTGGTAGCACCAGTTGTTCATTCCTGGCGCCCAGCAACACGGCCAGATCGTGGTATTGGCCCCTTCTTTTTTTTACGGATTTATTGGTGAACAGCTGCCCGTCAAAGAAAATGCTATCTGTTGTTTCTACATCCAGCTGAACCGCATAATAATATTGATTGATTCGAGTGATTACAGCTGGATTTGTAAAGACCTCTCGTTCCATCTTTTTACAATAAACACACCAGTCTGCTTGAAAAAAAATCAATGTTTTTTTAGGCTCCTTTGCCAGAGAATCTGCTAGTTCTTCGAACGATAGCCAGTGTATTTTCAATCCTTCCTGCGCCATGGTGTACGGCGCAGGAAGAAATGAACAAAACAGGAAGATCCAGCAATAGAATCGTGTCTTCATATTTTCTTAGTGTGTGAAATTGCCAATCTTCACACCCACAAAATAGGTGCGTGGTCTGGCTGGTCCATAAATATAATCCGAATCACGATGCGCCCCTCTATCAAAATCATTCTGATAGCTGTTAAAAATATTCTGTACGCCACCACTTAGTTCTAGGGAAAAACTGTTGTTTACATGAATCATGCGAGATAAACGTAGGTTTATCTCCATAAACTCTCTAGACTGTACCAAATCCAGAAATCCGGATTCTCGCACTACGTGAGGAACAATCATAGATCCGGTATATACACCGGTCACATCTACGCCAAAATCCTCCGTTACGCGCCAGTTGGTGTTTAAGTAACCATAGCTATTTGGCGTACGCACTAAGTTGCGTGTAAATACAGCTGGGTCGCCGTCAACTTTGTCTTCTCCCTTAAACAATTCCTGATCTTCGCGATAGCGGTTCGTTTGGATTGTGCCGCCAAATTGAAAAGTCAGACGATCAGATGGTGCGATACCCACTTCTACGTTTGTTCCAGCTACATAAAGCCCTGCTCCGTTTACCATTTGTTGTAAGCGTATATTGTCGCCTATCACACCCTGAGAAACGTATGTGAATGGATTTCTGATATCCGTAAAGAAACCTTCTACCAAAATGTTGGCTTGGGTAGATGCAATGGCTTTGGTGAAGTTAATAGACGCGGTGTAAGAGTTGGAAAACTCTGTGCGCAAATCTTCTCCCATCAATATAAACTGCTGATCGCCACCAACAGAAGATACATGCATGTCTTCGTCAAAAGCCTGAGGTGCGCGGAATCCACGAGCATATCCGCCGCGAAGTTGAAAAACCTCATCAATGTCGTACAATAAGGTAATACGCGGACTAAATGCGGACACCGATACGTCGGAAGCTCGGTTTATATCTCCTAAGAAATAACTTCCAGACACGTTCACATGGTCAAAACGCCCGCCAAGCAAAGCCTTGAAGCGATCGGTAGGTTTCCACTCGTATTGCGCGTAAATACCGGTGCTGTTTACCTTTTGTTCAATTGCTCGGTTATATCCTGGGATTTCGTCGTCTACTTGACTGTGATTGTATTCAATACCCGTGGTAAATACATCTTCATTCTTCAGGGTATGCGCGAGCTGTCCGCCTCCAACAAAGGCAAAATCCTTGGTTGTGCCATAGGCATTGGCAGCCCGCAGACTGTCAGCTGCCGTACGCTCCCCACCCAAGCCACCATAGTAGCTTTTTCTTACTGTGCGTTGAGCAGACGCATACGCGCTATATTTTGTGCGGTAATCCTTACTATATTGATCAAAGGTCAATCCGCCCATAAAGGTATTATGATCTAGCTGCTCGGTAATATCTGTGAAATGTGGCGCCAAATGTAATCGGTCACCGCCACGGCGGAACTCTTTGATCGCACTAAAATCTATCGTAAGCTTATTTAATTCGGAGAACTTGAAGAATGCCTTTGAACCGAAAGCAGTGCTTTCTAATTCAGTAATCTCTGTAAAGCCATCCCCGTCAGCATCATACGCTTGTCGGCTTCTTTTAGCGCCGTAAAATGTTGCCCCGTGTGTCAGGTCCTCGCTCACCACGGAGGTATTGAAACTTAAGTTGTTGTCTAGGCTTCTTCCATCGATTAATCCGGTATTATTGGCTACTTCCCAACTGTTGATCACTGGATCTTTGGTGATAACATTGATGGTGCCCGCAATAGCATTAGAGCCATATAGTGCCGATCCACCACCCCGCACCACTTCGATCCGTTCGATCATACTAGTAGGAATTTGATCCAGCCCGTACACGCCATTCAATGCGCTAAATATAGGGCGGCTATTCATTAAGATTTGTGAGTAAGCACCATCCAGTCCATTCATTCTTACTTGAGTGAATCCACAGTTTTGGCAATTCACTTCCAGGCGTACGCCTGGTTGGTAGTTTAGGGTCTCCGACATCGCCACGCTTTGTGTCGCATTGATCAGCTTGGAGCCAATTACATTAACGATTACCGGAGATTGTTTCCGGTTTACATCGTACCGGGTAGCACTCACCACTACTTCATTGAGATTAAGTCGGTCTGCTTCAAGTGTTATCTGAAGTGGTGGAGTATTGGTGGCAAGAACTGATACAGATTGCCGAAAAGGGACATAACCGATAGCATCGACTAATATGCGACGGTTTCCTGTCGGTACATTTGCTAATACAAAGTGGCCGCCCTCATCTGTGGTAGTCGCCAATGTCGTTCCTTCGATGCGGACAGTAGCAGTCGTTGCGCCTGTTTTTGTGTTGATCGTGCCGGTTAGCTTGCCCGTAGTTTGCGCATATATATTAAATGATAATAAAGTCAGAAGGACGATATAGAAAAATTTTTCCATGTAGAATGTATTGCTTTTAAGCTTGAGTAAAAGTGATGTTTGTGCGCGATGGCACAATGGCTACTCATGTGATATATGCACACAAGTAGGGTAGATATGCACCAAAAGGTGCAATACCAATGATAAATACAGCGATTTGCTAAATATTTTGATTAGGAAAAATTGGGCGGCCCTCGGAGGCTCGGAGCATCATGATATGGATATCGCACAATCTCTTCATCACAGATTGGAGCCTGGTAGGAAGTAAATGCAATGGTAAGTATATCAGTGATGCCTAAGATTGGCTCCACATGCACAATTCCCTGATGAGCCAGAAAATCGTAGAAGACCATCTCGTCGTCGTTGTGCTCATGCGTTGCTACATCACCTTTTTCGTCGAGTGCGAAAGGGTGCATGTGCATCACCAAGTGACCGTGTGCCACGTGGCTGTGCATAAATAGCGCATTGCTCGTCAAGATGGCACATAAAAGTACCAACTGAAAATAGGCGAGGAATGAACGATTTGTCTTCATTTGTAATGATGCAGCACAAGGGTGCTTTTTCGGGTGCTAAGATAGTAAATAATAAGGTAAGACGGATTTAAATTACGCGGCAAATGGGAAAATAACAGGCGGAGCCACGGCGCAATACCTAGTTGTTTCGTGGAAAAACGCCTATCTTTGCAATAGAAAAATAGTTTATGTTAAGTTTTACAGCGATCGATTTTGAATTGGCGACTGCGGATTACAATAGTATTTGTGCTGTAGGTGTCGTACGCGTTGATAATGGAGTGATTACCGAGGAATTTTTTAGTTTAGTGAAGCCACCTAATAATAAATATATGTGGCAGACCACACGCGTACATGGAATCAAACCCAAAGACACGGCAGAATCGCCTACATTTGATGTGCTGTATAAAGATTTGGCACCGCTGCTAAAAGGTCGCGACATGATTGCACATAACGAGAAATTTGATCGGTCTGTACTCAAGCAGACCATGAAACATTATGGCTTGCGCTACGAAGAGCTGGATATTAGTGATCAATGGCTTTGTACAAGTGTGCTGTACCAGCAGCTGGGATTTGCCCGTACTAAACTAAACGTATGTTGTAAGATTATGGGGATTCCATTACAGCATCATGATCCCTTGTCGGATGCACGTGCTACTGCGATGTTATACCTACAGCGAGAAGAGGCTCCCGAAAAATGGGAACGCAGCCTGATAGATTCTTTATAAAAGCTTAACTCTTTGAAAATGATGGCTTAATAGTGTGGTTGTTTCTTTGTAAAAACACTACATGAGAAGAGCCGTAGACATTGCAGTTATATCCGACGTTCACTTAGGTACCCATGGTTGCAGAGCAGATGAGCTGCTTCAATACCTTCACTCGATTAAACCAAATTATTTGGTGCTCAATGGAGATATCATTGATATTTGGCAATTCAAGAAAAGCTATTTTCCGGAATCCCATTTTCGCGTGCTAAAATGCCTGCTAGATATGGCGTACGCAGGCTGTCAAGTCGTGTATATCACCGGTAACCATGATGAAATGCTTCGGAAATTTGGTTCCATGCATTTTGGCAAAATTCAGTTTGCCAACAAACTGCTATTAGATGTTGGAGGAAAGAAAACATGGATATTTCACGGAGATGTGTTCGACGCCTCTATACAGCACTCCAAATGGATCGCTAAGCTCGGTGGGTGGGGCTACGATCGACTTATCCAGCTGAACACTCTGATCAATACTATCCTAGTAAGGATGGGTAGGGAAAAATATTCACTTTCCAAGCGTATTAAAAACTCCGTCAAGAAAGCCGTCAAGTTTATCTCCGACTTTGAAAAAACTGCTTCGGAGCTTGCCATTGAAAATCACTACGATTATGTGATATGTGGCCATATTCACCATCCGACTATACAGCAAGTGGAAACCAAAAAAGGATCTTGCGTGTACATGAATTCGGGTGACTGGATCGAAAATCTATCTGCCCTAGAATATAAAAATAATGCCTGGAGCATCTTTTTGTATGAAGAAAACAGTCACTTGCTCAATCAGCAAGTGTTTGATGAGTACAAATTCAAGCATTCGATCGAAGATCTGCTAACCAGTATTATCAAAGGAGATTTATAGGCGTTCGATGTCGGCCAATTGCTCCTGAACATATTTTTCGGTGAGTGGATCTGAAAATTGATCCTGCTCATTCAGTTCATTCTGTATGTGGGGAAGATGAATTTTCAGCGCCATCACATGCATACGCATGTAATGGCACACGCCCGTAAAATGATCTATACCCCGCACATTGCCATACTTTCCAGTCGATATACCAACCAAAGCTGCTTTTTTATGGTAGAATGAAGCCGGATAAGCGCAAGCATCCATAAAAACTTTCAGTATGCCCGGATAACTACCATTATACTCTGGGATGATAAATATAAAACGCCTTGCTTCAGAAACACTTTGCTGAATGGGAGCAAAAGCATCACTACGACGGCCGTAAAGATCAGAGACGATAATGTCGCTAGGTAAGCTGTCTAGCGAAAGAATGTTCCAATCCTGCCCCTTTCTACTCAATTCCTGCTGATAGTATTGGGCGACACGAGTCGAATTATTTTTTGGACGATTAGTTCCTACGATGATTAAATCCATTTTCTATCTATACTTTTCGCCGGTAAATGCACTAATCAAATATCGGACTACAGCTAATTTTTTGCTAACTTAGCGTCCTGAGATTTGAAGCCATTCTGGGCTAACAAAAGTAGCAAATTTAACATGTTTTAAGTAGGATCAAAATTAGGAGAATGTTATCTTGCTGGCATGTAGCTGTGGAATAATTAGGTTCATACTCAGTTATAGGTTATCATCAATATGGGAAAAATCATTGCCATTGCAAATCAAAAAGGGGGCGTTGGGAAAACAACGACCGCCATTAATCTTGCCGCCAGTCTGGCAGTATTGGAATATAAAACCCTGCTAATCGATGCCGATCCGCAGGCAAATTCCACATCGGGCATAGGCTTTGATCCGCGTGAGATAAAGACAAGTGTTTATGAGTGTTTGGTGAATGATTTAGCTCCTCATGATGCCATTAGACAAACAGAGACACCACATCTGGATCTTCTTCCGGCACATATTGATCTGGTAGGAGCGGAGATTGAGATGATCAATCTCAACGAACGGGAGTACCGGATGAAAAATGTACTTGATCAGATCAAAGGCGATTATGACTTCATCATCATCGACTGCTCTCCTTCTCTAGGTTTGATTACCATCAACGCTCTTACGGCTTCCGATTCTGTAATCATCCCGGTGCAATGTGAGTATTTCGCTTTGGAAGGATTGGGGAAATTGCTTAATACCATCAAAATCGTTCAAAACAGGCTAAATACCGAGTTAGAAATCGAGGGTATCCTGCTTACCATGTACGATGTACGACTTCGCTTATCTAACCAGGTGGTGGAAGAGGTGCGTACACACTTTACCGATTTGGTGTTTGATACCATTATTCAGCGCAATACCCGATTGAGCGAGGCTCCAAGTTATGGCATATCGGTCATTATGCACGATGCTTCTTGCAAAGGGGCTATCAATTACCTGAATTTGGCACGGGAGATTTTACAGAAAAACGGTCTTCTGTCTATAGAAAACAAAGAGTCAGCTACAGTATAGAGAGATATGGCAGCACAACAGCGAAAAATAGGTTTGGGTAGGGGTTTAGGTGCTTTGCTTCAGGACGAAGATATCAACAGAGGACAATCTACCGCAAAGGCGAGCGCAGATGCCGCTACTAAGCAGCCAGATTCGAAGCCCGTCGGTGGCATTAATTTCATAGAAGTACATCAGGTATCGGTCAATCCTTTTCAGCCGCGTACAGAATTTGACGAGGTCGCATTACAAGAGCTTTCAGATTCTATCAAGTTGCAAGGGCTTATCCAACCAATTACGGTACGGCAGGTTAGTAAAGACGCTTATCAGCTGATCAGTGGAGAGCGTCGCTTGCGCGCCTCTAAGTCGGCTGGCATCACGGCTATACCAGCTTACGTGCGTACGGCCAACGACCAGCAGATGCTGGAGATGGCGTTGATCGAGAATATACAACGTGAAAATTTGAATGCTATTGAAGTGGCATTAAGTTTTCAGCGAATGATCGAAGAATGTAACCTGAAGCCCGATGAGTTGGGTGACCGGGTGTCTAAAAATAGAAGTACTGTCACCAATTATCTGCGTCTACTGAAACTACCTCCGGCTATACAGGCCGCAATAAGAGATGGTCAACTCTCGATGGGGCACGCACGTGCTTTGATTAACATCGGAGAGGAAGAAAAGCAGATGTTTGTGTTTCAGCAGATCGTAGAGCAGGGGTTGTCTGTCCGAAAAACGGAAGAATTAGTTCGTGCGATACAACAAGCAAAAGACGATAAGAAATCAACTGCAGAAAGCACGAAAAAAGCCCTCAATTTTCAATATCAGAAGATAGAAGATGATTTGGCTTCTCGCTTTGCCACACGCGTAAAGTTGAATCTAAAAAGTAATAAAGGAAAGGGAGCTATTGAAATTCCATTTGATTCTGAAGATGATTTGGGGCGTATTTTGGAGTTGCTTGACTGGTAGTTCTATGCGGTACCTAGGCGCTTTATTGCTCACTTTTTTGTGCTGGGGAAGCTTGCAAGCGCAAGATCGGGACAGTATTATCCGCACAGCGGATAGCATGATTAATACCGTGCTAGCTGATTCTGTCAAAGCAAACATTGAGAAGAAAGAAAGTCGTGCAGAGCGACGTGTGCGTACCAGAGAAGAAAAAGAACGAGATAAGTATTATTTCAAAGGGATTTTGAAAGATTCGGCTCGATTAGAGATTGAGCGTATCTCACGCGTGGCCTGGAGGCGATCCTTGTTTGTGCCTGGTTGGGGGCAGTACACCAATGGCGGCTTGTGGTGGATCAAAGTGCCTGTTATTTATGGAGGCTTTGTCGCCGGATACCTCACCTTTGATTATTGGAATTACTTCTATCGAGAATACCAGACCGAGTTGCAGTTTAGATTCAATAATAATGGCGAACCATCCGACGGACCGTTAGGAAATCCGAATTTCAATGACCAATCATTGATTAGACAACGGGACTTTGCGCGACGCAACCGGGATATTACGGTCTTAGTTACATTAGGGTGGTATGGGTTGAATGTCGTGGAAGCGTATGTAAATTCTATGCTGAGTAATCGTTGGAATATCAGCGATGATCTTTCTTTTAGAGTAACCCCGACGGTGATACCTACTTATCCGAGTGGCATGGCTGCCAATTCGCGTTTAGGCGTATCATCCCTATTTACACCCGGATTAAAGTTAACGCTAAACTTGAATTAAAATATTAACCAATTACAGTACAGAAATGAAAATTGGACTATTAGGATACGGCAAGATGGGCCAGCTTATCGAGCAATATGCCATCAAAAAAGGTCATGAAATTGCCTGGATCATTGATGCCAATAACCGGGAAAACATAGCCGCAGAAGATTTGGTTTCAGCAGATATCGCGATAGATTTTAGTACCCCTGATGCCGCATTAGACAATATCAGCCTTTGTTTCGAAAATGATCTTCCGATCGTAGTAGGTACTACCGGCTGGTATGAACAATTAGAAGAAGTTAAGGCTACGTGTTTGGAGGCTAATCAATCGATGCTGTATGGGTCTAACTTTAGCATTGGTGTCAATGTGTTTTTTCATATCAATAGGTTGTTGGCAAAGGCTATCAGTCCCTATAAACAATACGATGCACAAGTCGAAGAAATACATCATATTCATAAATTGGATGCACCAAGTGGTACAGCCATCACTATTGCGGAAGGCATTTTAGACGCTTATGCAGAAAAAAATGAATGGGTAAATCGCCTAGAAGGATCGGGTGAAGAGGTAATTCCGGCAAAGAACGAACTGTTAATTGAAAGTTTGCGTCTGGAAGAGGTGCCTGGTACACATACTGTAGTATACAGCTCAGAAGTAGACCAAATTGAGTTTAAACATACTGCACATAGTCGGGATGGTTTTGCCTTGGGTGCAGTGGTAGCTGCAGAATGGTTAGTTGGTAGAAAAGGATTCTATCAGGTTACCGAAATGTTTGATTTTAATAACTAGTAGATATGATCTATTATATTTTATTTGCCCTATTTCTAATTGTATCTTGGTACGGTCTAGCTTTATTGTTCAAAAAAGCAGGCAAGCAAGGTTGGGAGGCTTTTGTGCCCTTCTATCGGGAGGTGATATTTGCTGATCTAGTAGCACGGCCTCGTTGGTGGGTGCTTTGGTTATTAGTGCCTATCGTCAATGTTTTTGTGTTTTTTGGGTTGTACTTCGATTTATTAAAAAGCTTTGGGAAACGTCGATTTTGGGAAACTGCTGCTGCGGTATTGGTTCCTTTCATCGTATTACCTATGTGGGGAAAGGATGCTACCGTTAAATACCTTGGTCCGTCCAATACAGAAGAATTTAAGAGAAAATATCCTTACAAGAAATCTGCTGTACGAGAGTGGACTGATGCCATTATCTTTGCAACTGTTGCCGCATCCTTGATCAGAAGTTTTCTGATTGAGCCTTATGTAATCCCTACCGGATCGATGGAGCGCAGTTTGTTGATCGGCGATTTTTTATTTGTGAGTAAGCTGAACTATGGTGCCAGAATTCCGATGACGCCCCTAGCATTTCCATTTGCACATCACACCATGCCGATCACTGGTGGAAAGGCTTATTCGGAGTGGATTAAAATCCCGTATAAACGCCTTCCAGGATTTCAGGAAATTAAAAGAAATGATGTCGTTGTCTTTAACTATCCGATGGATGCCGATGCCCCATTTGAAAGACCCGTGGATAAACGTGAAAACTATATTAAGCGTTGTGTAGGCATGCCCGGAGATGTGCTAACAATGAAAGGCGCACAGCTTTTTGTAAACGGTGAATTGGGTTACGAGAGTGAAAACATGCAGCCAAGCTTCATTGTGATTACGGAGCAACCATACGGTTTAGACTTGAATCGTCTGATCGATAAGCGCTATGAGTTAAGTACTTATCTAAACGATCCTTCGAGAGGCGTGTATGTATTGCACATTACTCGGGAAGAAGCAGAAGAGGTGCGTCAATGGAGCAATGTGAAAGAAGTAATCGAGCAAGTGTATGGCCCGGATGATAATTCGGAAATGGTACAAGCCTTTCCTTTCTATCAGGACGGTACCGTCTGGAACTACGATAACTTTGGCCCATTCACCATTCCTAAGAAAGGATGGGCCGTAAAACTGGATAGTAAAACCCTGCCGTTGTATCGTCGTGCGATTACTGTTTACGAAGGAAACACCTTAGAAGAACGTGCGGATGGCATGTATATTAACGGAAAACGTGCGGATAGCTACACCTTTAATATGGATTATTACTGGATGATGGGTGATAATAGACATAATTCTTTAGATTCTCGAGGCTGGGGATTTGTGCCAGAAGATCATATCGTGGGTAAAGCCCTGCTTACTTTCATGAGTTATGATGAAGATGGAAGCTTCTTGTCCAAAATCCGTTGGAATAGAATCTTTAGAGGCATTAATTAATACTATTTGAAGGTACCACGGTACCTTGCTCAACAACAACAAAGGCGTACAGATTTAATCTGTACGCCTTTGTTGTTGTTGAGCAAGGTTCTTTATGCTTTAAGAGCCGCCAAATATCGTTTAATTGTTTCTTCTAGTCCAAGAAATAAGGCATCTGACACCAACGCATGTCCAATGCTTACCTCTAAAAGACCTGGTATGTGCTGGTTGAAATAGGCTAAATTATGGAGATCAAGATCGTGACCTGCATTCAGACCTAAGCCTACTTCACGTGCTTTTATGGCTGCTTTATAATAAGGCTCAATCGCCTTTTCCTTATCATATCCAAACTCAGCAGCATAAGCTTCGGTATACAATTCTACCCGATCAGCCCCGGTTTGTGCAGCTGCTTCCACCATTTCTTCTACGGGATCTACGAAAAGCGAAACGCGAATGCCCTCTTGCTTGAAGCGGCTCACCATATCGCGTAAGTAAGCCTGATTTTTAACGGTATCCCACCCGTGGTTGGAGGTTATTTGCTCATTCGCATCCGGTACCAGCGTTACTTGGGTAGGCTTGTTTGCCAATACGAGCTCCACGAATTTCTGTTCCTGACAATTCCCTTCTATATTAAATTCCGTTTGTATTTCTTTCTTTAAGTCGAAGACATCCTGATAGCGTATGTGCCGCTCATCTGGCCGTGGATGTACGGTGATTCCTTGTGCACCAAAACGCTCACACGCAACCGCCGTAGTAAGTACATTCGGAATATTGCCCCCACGCGCATTGCGAAGCGTAGCAATCTTATTGATATTCACAGATAATTTTGTCATTTGCGATAGGTTGTTGTCTCACAAATATAGTCAATAAAAATCGCTGCTACCGGCTTATTTATGCATTGCCAATAGTACAGGTTGAAGAATATTCATTAAATTGCAGAGTATATGCAAGGACTGGATTTCAATCTTCTCAGTGGCTTTCGATGGTTCGATTTTATCGACATCTTGCTGGTAGCTATTATTATTTACTATGTCTATAGTTTGATAAAAGGAACCATAGCCGTCAATATATTAATAGGAGTTGGTCTGTTCTATGGTATTTACCTGGTGGTAAAACAGCTCGAGATGCGGCTGTTGACAGAAATTTTTGGAGGATTTATCTCTGTGGGGTCTATCGCACTGATTGTGGTATTTCAACAAGAAATCCGACGCTTCCTACTGCATATTGGTAAGAATATCTCCATGCGCCGGAAGAAATTTATCTGGTCTTTTTTTGGCGCACGACGCGCCGTAGAAGGAGATCGATCGGAGCTCATCAAACCTATTGTGGAAGCTTGTCGCAGCTTATCTAAGTCTCAAACTGGTGCTTTATTGGTGTTTTCCCGGCATTTTGATGAAGAATACTATCAATCCAGTGGCGAATATATTGATGCGCCTATTTCCAAGAGGCTCTTGGAGTCTATATTTTTTAAGAATTCACCGCTTCACGACGGTGCGGTGGTGATTGTGGATTTTCGGATCATGACAGCCAGCTCGGTATTGCCTTTGTCAGACAGTGAAGACTTGCCCCCGCAATTTGGTTTGCGCCATCGCGCAGCGATTGGCGTTACCGAAGTTTCGGAAGCAGTATCCGTTATCGTATCAGAAGAAACCGGCGAGATTTCTTTCGCAAAAGATGGGAATGTCAATATGAATCTCTCTGCCGACGAACTGGAGGCCATTCTCAAAGAAGAGCTTTAGCATTCTAATAGAACATAAAAAACACTAGTGCATAAAAAGCCGCCTGGTAAGGCGCACGCGATCGGCACCCGCCCAGGCGGCTAGAGAAATTCTATCTCGATTACTTCGCAGCTTTTAGTGCTTCTGTGTTCAATTTGATGTACTCCACATTGTTTGCCTGCTTTGCCATATCAATTCCTTCCTGAGCAGCTTTCGCAGCACCAGCTTTGTCTCCCGCTTTTGTTAGGATTTTGGCTTTCCAGTATTTAACGTGTGCAGCCTTTGTATTTCCTTTGTCTGCTTCTTCAATCCATTCTGCCGACTTCTTCATGTCAAGATTGTTCTGGAAATAGTATTGAGCAGCTTGAAAATAAGGTTTTTTCTCCCCTTTCATTGCGGTCTCCAACGATGCCATAATTTCCTTGGTCTGGTCTACAGAAACCGTAAATGGAACCGATACATTTTCCCAACTTAATACCACATCTAGACTTTTTGTGGTTACGTTTTCAAAGTTGATGCTAAAGGTTTCTACCTTCTTAGCTAAGCGATTTGGCTTTACCGTAAACCGAAGAATATCATCTTCTTGTTTGTACGTGTATGCGCCCCATTGTTCAGAAGTTTTGTTTAGGATGATTGTCCAGTCGCCTTTTGTTGGAATGGTAAACAAGCCATATGTTCCGGCAGGAACTGCTTTTCCATGAATCATCACTTCGCTGTCGAATGTAATAGCCGTTGCATTATTAGCACCTGTGCGCCATACTTCACCGTAAGGAACTAACCCGCCAAAAATAGTTCGACCATTTGCATTTGGACGTTGATACGTTAGTGAGATCTTGCTGATGCCCAGTCCTTGAGACACCTGCTGTGTGCTACTGGCAGGCGGTAATTTTGCCTGTGCAAGAGCCAGAGAGGCTCCAGAGAAGATCGCTGCCATGGCAACAAATAGAGATAATAACTTTTTCATAAGGGATGTTTTTTGCTAAAGTATTAAACATTATAAGGATATGCAAGATCTTGATGCAGATGACATCTTGTCACGCATTCTAAGATTTAATTCTTAACTTTGTCTCTTTGAGAAATGGACATGTTAGACTTATTACACACAACCAAAACACACGATGAAACCCGTCAAGGCGAGGCACTTGATATGGTGCCTACAGGTGCCAGCAACGGGCGGAAACTTTACATTGAAAGTTACGGTTGTCAGATGAATTTTTCGGACAGTGAGATTGTTGCATCTATCTTAATCGATCATGGTTTTGAGACCACGAAAGATTTTAAGGATGCAGACGTAGTATTTATTAATACCTGCTCTATACGCGAAAATGCCGAACAACGTGTTCGGAACAGGCTGAAGGAATTTGAGTCGGCTAAGGCTCGAAACCCTGGAATGATCGTGGGTGTGCTGGGCTGTATGGCTGAGCGTCTTAAGGCCAAATTTTTGGAAGAAGAAAAACTAGTGGACGTGGTGGTTGGGCCAGATGCCTACCGGGATCTTCCTAATTTGATAGAAAAGGTCGACGATGGCGCCAAAGCGGTCAATGTATTGCTGTCTCGTGAGGAAACCTATGCAGATATCAGTCCGGTGAGACTGAATTCAAATGGCGTAGCAGCATTTATATCCATCATGCGTGGTTGTGATAATATGTGTTCTTTCTGCGTTGTGCCATTCACACGCGGCAGAGAGCGTAGCCGCGATCCGTATTCTATTGTAAAAGAGGCCCAGGATCTTTTCGAAGCGGGATATCGTGAGGTTACACTATTAGGACAGAATGTGGATTCCTACAAGCATGCAGAAAAAAGTGATGATGGTAGCGAAACGCAAGCGACCGTAAACTTTGCAACGCTACTGGCGATGGTGGCAGATGTAAATCCTCTGTTGCGTGTGCGATTCTCTACTTCCCATCCAAAAGATATCACCGACGAAGTGTTGCACACCATTGCTCGATACGAGAATATTTGTAATTACATCCATTTGCCAGTGCAGTCGGGCAACTCGCGTATCCTAGATATTATGAATCGGACGTATGACCGGGAGTGGTATGTAGATCGCGTCGATGCAATCCGCCGAATCATTCCTAAATGCGCTATATCGACTGATGTTATTACGGGATTTTGTACGGAAACCGAAGAAGAGCATCAAGAGACGCTTTCTATGATGGAATATGTAAAATACGATTTTGCCTACATGTTTGCCTATTCCGAAAGGCCAGGAACATTGGCTGCCAAACGGTTTGAGGATGATATTCCAGAGGAAGTAAAAAAACGTCGTTTAACCGAAATTGTAGCCTTGCAAAGAGCACATGGTCACGAACGGATACAAGATTATGTTGGAAAAGTACATCGCGTACTGATCGAGGGTTTATCCAAACGCTCGGATCAGCATTATTGTGGCCGTAATGACCAGAATGCTATGTTGGTTTTTCCGATAGATGCCCGTTACAAAGCCGGAGATTATGTAGATGTACTGGGAGAAAGTTGCACATCAGCTACATTAATTGGAAAAATCGTCAATTAACAATTGCTTAAAAGCTAAATTGAACCCATGGTCGATCATCAGGATATAAAAAGTAGATTTGGAATCATCGGCAATTCGCCCTTGCTAAATCGTGCCATCGACATTGCACGCCAAGTAGCGCCGACAGATATCTCCGTATTGATCCAGGGAGAAAGTGGTTCTGGTAAGGAGGTCTTTTCGCATATTATCCATCAGCTCAGCGCACGCAAACACGGACCTTTTATTGCGGTGAATTGCGGTGCCATTCCAGAAGGAACGATAGATTCTGAATTGTTCGGGCACGAAAAAGGATCGTTTACGGGAGCCACGGAAGCCCGTAAAGGTTATTTTGAGGTGGTAGATGGAGGTACGATCTTCTTAGATGAAGTCGGTGAGTTGCCTCTAGGTACGCAGGCGCGCTTATTGCGTGTCTTAGAATCAGGAGAGTACATCCGGGTGGGTTCATCCAAAGTACAAAAGACCAATGTACGGGTCGTCGCTGCTACCAATGTAGATATGTATACGGCCGTGCAAAAAAATAAATTTCGCGAAGATCTTTATTACCGACTCAATACAGTGCCGCTTAAAATCCCTGCTTTGCGGGAGCGTCCAGAGGATATTTATTTATTGTTCCGAAAATTCGTAGTAGACTTTGTTGATAAATACCGCACCCCTAGTATACAACTTTTGCCAGATGCGCAGGAGTTGTTAGTGAGCTATAATTGGCCGGGCAACGTACGTCAGCTTAAAAATATCGCTGAGCAGGTGGCCGTTTTGGAAAGAGAACGAACCATTAATGCTGCCATCCTTAGCAACTATATTCCGGCAGATGCCAAGCAATCCAATCTCCCTGTTTTTGTTAATGAGCAAAATAAGGAAGATTTCTCCGAAAGAGATCTACTGTATAAAGTGCTGTTTGATATGAAGCGGGATATGGTAGACTTAAAGAAATTGGTGGTGGAGCTGATCCAAAACGGAATTAACGCAGGCACGTACGAACAAAATTCTCCTGTGATCAATCAATTGTACAAAGACATCGATAATAACAATGGCAATGTAGCGGCTCGGATGAGCGATGAATATGGCTTGCCTTCTCCGGCGACCTTGACCATCCATAATCCTAATAGGCCAAAGCCCGCTAACGGAGAATACCGTTATAACGCGCAGGATGTCGAAGAGGTAGAAGAATCCTTGTCGTTGGTGGATAAGGAGTCTGATCTGATCAAGCGTGCATTGAAAAAGCATAAAGGTAAGCGTAAAGCTGCTGCACAAGAATTAGGCATTTCCGAGCGTACATTGTACCGGAAGATTAAAGATTTGAACTTAGATTAAGACTTTTTGCATGAATAACCATAGAACGATTCTTACCTCCATTCTTACCTGTGTGCTGTTGATCTTCACGACACAGAGCTGCGGGGTGAAATATAGCTTAAGTGGCGGAAGTATTCCGGAGAATATGAATACCTATACGGTAGATTTTTTCGAGAATATTGCTGCTATGGTGATTCCATCTCTCAGTCAGGACTTCACAGAGGGTTTAAAAGAACGGATAAGGACACAATCCAGACTTAATCAAGTAGACCAGAATGGCGATGCTATCTTTGAGGGAGTGATCACCAACTATGCCATCTCCTCTTCTGGAGTCGAGGCCAATACAAATCTGGCAGCATTGAATCGATTATCTATAACGGTGAAGGTAAAATACACCAATAGGAAAGATGAATCTGGCGAAAGTGACTATGAGGATTCTTTTACACAATTCAGAGAGTTTAGAGGAATGGTGAATTCAGCTACCGAGCTACAACTGACCAGAGAAATCATCCTGATGTTGACAGAGGATATTTATAATCGGACATTCAATAACTGGTAAGTCAAATCCGTCATGAACAACGCAGCTACCACGCCTGATATAAGACATGTATTCACACAAGCACTGAGAGATCCGAATGCTATTTCGGAGGCAGACTTTCAAATGCTTTTATCTGAATATCCTTTTGCACAGTCGCTGGTATTTGCCTATCAGCGACGGAATACTACTTCTGTACGTAGCACTAGCACAGATAATACAACCGTACAAAAAGCCTTGTTACACACAGATAATCGTTATTGGCTTCGTGATCTGGTGGGAGAGCATGTGGAAGAAATACCGAGTGAATATGTGGAGCAAGATGAAATAACGGCGCCATTAGAAACACCGGAGGAAGAGGTGCTATCCAAGCAGCCTGAAGATGAGCTGGCGGATTTAATTTTGGAACAGGTACAAGCGGTTGACTACTTTGCGCTGGAAAAAGCAACTGATAGGGAAGTACACACCTCAGAAATCACAGCTGTTGTTCCGGTAGCTGTAAGCGAGGCAGGCGAAAGTGAAGAAGATCTGAGTGTATACGACGATGAATTAATGCCTTATAGTTTTCGCTGGTGGTTGTACAAGACGCGACTGAAACACGCAAATACTTATCAGCCTTTTGTGAGTATCCAATCTTTAAGTACACGGGCAGACGGACAATTCGTGCCACCAAAATTTGATGAAACGATATTGGATCATCAAATCAGAGAGAATATATTCCATCTACAAGATCCCGAAGATAAGCTAAGCGACTCCATTAGGCAGAAAACCGTAGAGGTGGCGATGCCAAAGAAGACGGATGCAGTGATCGAACGTTTTATACGAGAAGAGCCCCAAATAACTCCACCGACACCGGATATAGTGAACAATGAAAACAAGGCTAGAAAGAGCGCGGAAGATCATTTTTCGTTGGTCACAGAAACCCTGGCTAATATCTATATCGAGCAGGGTCTTTATCCAAAAGCGATAGATGTTTTTCGGAAATTAATTTCGATTAATCCAGAAAAAAAAGTGTACTTTGCGAGCCGAATTGAAGAATTAGAGCAAAAATTTTAATATTTATATAGTATGGTTACCTTGATCATTATTTTAATTGTATTAGCCAGTGTTTTACTTGGTTTAATCGTGTTAATACAAAATCCTAAAGGTGGGGGGTTGTCCTCTGGTTTCGCAGGTGGTTCTAACCTGATGGGTGTGCAACGTACCGGAGATTTCTTAGAAAAAGGAACCTGGACATTAGCAATCGCACTGATGATTTTCTGTTTGGGTCTTAATATGGTTGGGCCTGGGGGTTCATCTTCCTCATCAGACAGATTAAATGATCAGTTGGAAGCTCCAATGCAGAACAATCCTGGATTGAACCTTCCAACAAATGAAGCTCCTGCTGGTACTGCCGCACCGACTGTTGCGCCAACAACGGGCGACACCAGTGCTAATTAAGAAGGAATGTCTAATTTAAATGATACAAAAGCGGGCTCCATCTAGATGGAGCCCGCTTTCTTTGTACATACGTGTTTCTAAATATAGCGGTTAATCAGATTTTCCAAGAATTCCTGTCTTCCACTTGTAGGTTGCGGTTCTCCATTAGCCGCCGCAAAATCACGGAGCGTTTCCAAGGTATGACCACCCTGCTCGAAAGTAGCACCCGCACCTTCATCAAAAGAAGCGTAGCGATTTTGACGAATTTTACGATAGTCTGAATCTGTCAAGATACGATCTGCTGTTACTAGCGCTCGGGCAAACAAATCCATACCGCCCACGTGGGCATGTACAAGATCGGCCAAATCAGTGGAATTGCGTCGTATTTTAGCGTCGAAATTGACCCCGCCACCTTGAAATCCACCTGCCTCCAAAATAATCAAAAGACATTCCGTAAGCTCCGTGATATCATTAGGGAACTGATCGGTGTCCCAACCATTTTGGTAATCTCCTCGGTTAGCATCCATAGAACCAAGCAATCCAGCATCTACCGCTACCTGCAGCTCATGTTGAAAGGTATGTCCAGCCAAAGTAGCATGATTCACCTCCAAATTCAGCTTGAAGTCGTCTAACAAATCATATTGACGCAAGAAGCCGGTCACAGTCGCCGCATCGTAATCGTATTGATGTTTCGAAGGTTCACATGGCTTGGGCTCTATAAAAAACGTGCCTTTAAATCCATGCTTACGAGCATAATCTTTTGCCATGTGCAGAAACTTCGCAAGATGCTCCTGTTCCCGCTTCATATTGGTATTGAGCAAGGACATGTAGCCTTCTCTTCCACCCCAAAAAACGTAGTTTTCACCATCAAGGGCGATAGTCGCATCTATTGCCGCTTTTACCTGCGCGGCTCCATGAGCAAGCACATGGAAATCCGGGTTGGTAGCCGCACCATTCATGTAGCGAGGATGGCTAAAAAGATTTGCTGTACCCCACAATAGTTTCACACCGCTGTCTTGTTGCTTCTGTTTGGCGTAAGCCACAATTTGCTGTAAACGGTTTTCATTTTCCACCACATCATTCGTGAAATCAACAAGATCTACGTCATGAAAACAGTAGTAAGGAATCTGTAGCTTAGTAATAAATTCAAAGGCGGCATCCATCTTATCTTTAGCACGTGATAATGGGTCGCTCTGCCGATCCCACGGGAAGATATGTGTAGCGCCACCGAACGGATCGCCACCATCACCATTAAAGGAATGCCAGTACGCGCAGGCAAACTTAAAATGTTCGGCCATGGTTTTTCCAGCGACTACTTGATCGGGGTTGTACCAACGAAAGGATAGTGGATTGTCACTTTCTAATCCCTCGTACTGGATTTGCTTAATGTCATTAAAAAATTCTTTGTCTCCTGTTAACACATTCATATTGTCTCTGTATTTAATTTTTGATTTAGTTGGTTTTTCCAGTCTTGATATAATTCCTCGTATTGCTCGGATAATGCGGGCTCAGGAACGAAATCTGCAATCACCTGCAGGCCACTTAAAGCTTCGGTTGCATTGCGGTAAACCTGTGCACCTATTCCCGCTCCCAAAGCGGCGCCTACACTACCATCATTCTGGTACAGCTCCAGGGGTGTATCAGTCGTACCGACGAAAGACGATCTGAATACCGAGCTTCGGAATAGGTTAGCATGCCCAGCACGAATTACCTTCGGCGTCATGCCATTCTCCCGCATAATGTCTAAGCCATAGCGGAAGGCAAAAGCAATACCTTCCTGAGCAGAACGAAACAGGGAAGCTTTGTCGTGTCGGTTGAAGTCAATGTCTGTGATAGAAGCTTGTATTAGCCGGTCGTTGAGCATGCGTTCTGTGCCGTTGCCAAATGGAAAAGTGCGTAAACCCTGTGCTCCAATCGGAGCCGTGGCAGCCAGCTCATTAATCTCATCGTAAGAGAGCCCAGCGCCAACCATCTGTCTTAGCCATTTGTATAGAATTCCAGTACCATTAATACAAAGTAGTACTCCAGTACGTGTCACATCTGCACTATGGTTGACATGAGCAAAGGTATTTACGCGAGATTGCTTGTCGTATACCAGCTGGTCGCTCACGCCGTAAATCACACCTGATGTACCTGCTGTAGCGGCTACTTCCCCGGCCTGCATTACATTTAAGGAAAGGGCATTATTCGGTTGGTCTCCCGCTTTGTACGTGATATGTACGTCATGCGATAATCCGAGTTCATCCGCTACCTGTGGAAGGATACGGCCATGGTCTTCAAAAACGGTGTGAACAGCAGGTATGACGGACGAATCCAACTCATAATAGTCAAGGACAGTCCGAGATAAACTATTTTTTGAAAAATCCCATAGCACACCTTCTGACAAAGCACTATTGGTCGTACAATATTCTCCAGTGAGCCGATGAGATATGAAATCACCAGGAAGGAGAAGATGTCGGCACTTCCGATAAATTTCTGGTTCATTTTCTTTAACCCATTTGAATTTGGAGGCTGTAAAATTACCCGGGGAATTCAAGTGTGTACGTAGTATCTCTTGTTCTCCCAGATCACGGAAAGCTTGCTGACCAATAGGTACTGCGCGACTATCGCACCAGATAATGGCGTCGCGCAAGGTTTGTCCGCTGTCGTCCAAAAGCACCAATCCATGCATCTGATACGCGATTCCAACGAATTTTATATCTGCGCGGTTATATAAGCCGGTATCGTGCGCTTTGCGTATGCCGAGTTTAATATGTTCCCACCAGGTGTTTGGGTCTTGCTCAGCCCAACCTTTCTGTGGGGAGTGAATGGGGCTTTCCTCTTCCGGGTAGCTCACTGTTGTCAAGGTCTTCTGACTCTCGTGATCTACGACTGAAATTTTGATGGAGGACGTACCAAGGTCTATACCAAGTAAAAGCATATTGTAAAGAATTAGGTTTAATGCAAGCGCTTGCATAAATCTAGTTAGATTATTTTATATTTACAATTATTTCTAAAAAACCTCTGGTGAAAAAAAGAACCACGATTTATGATATCGCGAAAGCGTTAAATACGACGATTTCTACCGTATCCCGCGCATTGAATAATTCTGATCTGATCAGCGAAACGACGAAAGATTCGGTACGTAAAATGGCAGAAGAGCTTAATTATCGTCCAAATAAGGTCGCCTCATCATTAAGTTCAGGTAAGACCTATATCATAGGTGTGATTGTGCCTAGTGCGCAGATTCATTTCTTTTCTTCTTTTATTTCTAGCTTGGAGTTGTCTTTTAAGCGTGCTGGCTACTCCATTATTTTGTATCAAAGTAATGAGTCGGTTTTGTCCGAGCAGAATGGTATTGCGACTTTGTTGGAGGCGCAAGTAGATGGTATTATTATATCGCCTTCGCTGGAAACAACGGACTTTAGTCATCTTAATAAAGTGCACGAAGAACACAAGGCTTTGCTAGTCTTTGATCGAATAGATGATCGGGTCAATGCGCCCAAAGTCGCTATCGATGATGAACGTGCTGGTTATCTTGCGACGGCGCATTTGATCGATGCGGGATACCAACGTATCGCCTACGTATCGACTGCCAGCACCATAAAAATTTTTGAAGACCGGTTTTTGGGATATACGCGTGCGCTTCAAGAGCATAGTCTCGCTATAGATTCCCGTCTAATTATCCGCGAGGGAATGTCCATAGAATCCGGTATTCGCGCTACGCGCCAGTTATTAGATTTGTCTGCTCGCCCGGATGCGATTATTGGAGGCGATGACTTTACCGCCTTAGGTATATTGAACGTATTGCATGATCAGCAGATTGACGCCAAGGAAATCGGTGTTGTGGGCTTTGCGAATCAAACATTCTCTGCTTACATCAATCCTTCATTGACGACGATTGATCAACAAGCGGAGAAGATGGGAGAAGAGTCTGCAAGACTATTTCTAGCGATGTTACAATCCGCCGATCCGCTCGTATTGTCCGATACCCGCATCGTATTAGATCCCATTCTTATCGTTCGAGATTCTACGAAGAAATAAGATCAATATGGCTGATCTAAGTGGAGTTGAATGAGGTCGACCATTTGCTCAAATTCTTCGGGTTCGTACCCTATTGATTGGTAAATGATTTTGCCAGTGCGATCGATAATTACATTTCTGGGAATCGTGTCAGTAGCGAACAGGCTATAAATCTTTCTGTTCAAATCTGGATAAAAAGGAAATGTGTACCCAAATTGTGCTAGAAATGGGTTAAGCTTGTCCCAACCTTCTTCTCTGGCGAGCACCACTATTTCGAAATCTTCCCGATCCTTGTGCTTATCCCAGATTCTTTTTTGTACTTCGGGAAGCTCCTGTCTGCAAGGCGGGCACCAAGTGGCAAAAAAGTTGATCAACACGACTTTTCCTGCTAATGTTGCTGTCGATTTCTTCGTGCCGTCTTTGGTGTCAATCTCAAAGTATGGTACCTGCTTCCCAACCTCCGTGTGCCAACGTTGAGCGGAGCAGTTCCATCCGGTTAATAATAAAATGCTAAATAAGAGAATGTATTTCATGTGAGGTGCTATTTGAAAAAATAATCTATTAAGATTAGTTTCTATTGAAGTGTGGTTTGGGCAAAGAGCTGTTATAGATTGGATACGACGATCAGGTTTAAATCTTTCGATGGCATATTGAATTTGTTTCCAATATCCTTATTAGTAAGGTTTCCATGATACAGATATATGGCGCTGCGAATACCAGGGTTGGCCCAGATCATATTATTCATACCGCCACTTTCTCCTATATCGAGCAGGATGGGCGTAAATATATTAGTTAGCGCGTAAGTTGCTGTTCTTGCCACTCTTGAAGCAATATTAGGCACGCAATAGTGAATAACATCGTACTTACGAAATACAGGCTGGTCGTGTGTAGTCACCTCAGATGTTTCGAAACAACCACCCTGATCGATGCTAACATCAATGACAACAGAGTTAGGTTTCATTTTAGAAACGGTTTCTTCGGAGATAAGGCAAGGAGCGCGACCGTTCTTGGCACGCATGGCACCGATTACCACATCGCAGGACTGTACCGCCTTGTTCAATACCACAGGTTGAATCACGGACGTGAAAACCCGGCTGCCAACATTGTTTTGAAGTCGGCGTAGTCGAAAAACAGAACTGTCGAATACCTTGACCTGTGCGCCTAAGGCAATGGCCGTACGTGCAGCAAACTCGCCAACTGTGCCTGCACCAATGATTACCATTTCGGTCGGAGGCACACCAGTCACACCACCCAACATCAAACCTTTGCCATCAAACACATTGCTCAAGTACTCCGCAGCAATCAATACAGATGTAGCTCCTACAATCTCACTCATAGCACGAACCACAGAAAGATGGCACCCCTCATCTTGCAAATATTCATAAGATAAAGCGGTGATCTGCTTACGCATTAGGCTTTTTAAGACATTAATGTCTAATAATGAAGGTTGTTGCGAAGAGAATAACACTTGCCGGGGTTTCATCAATTCGACTTCAGCCAGCGTAGGGGAGGAAATTTTGATTAAAATATCGGACTGGTACACCGAGCGCGTGTCGTGGGTGATCTGCGCACCCTGTTCGCTATAATGATGGTCTAGGAAATTGGATGCATCACCTGCGCCAGATTCTAGTATGACTTCATGCCCGTGTTCTACCAATAGGCCTACCGAAAGTGGTGTGAGCGCTATCCTATTTTCCTGAAAGGTGATCTCCTTCAGAATTCCGATTTTTAAAGAATTTTTCTGTTTTCCCGCCATAGCGGTCGATTCCTTTGTTTGAAAAATAGCTTCGTGGGCTATCTTCGCCATGCTGCTCATCCTTTTTTCCCTCATTAATACAATTAAAAATAGGAATAAATAACTAACTTGGCAATCAATCTTAGATAAGTCAGTAGGGTATATGCCAAGTTTCAATCCGTTTAAGCATTTTAGGATCGTTCCTAGGTGGATCATATTTCTTTTCGATATGGCCGTTGCGGTCATTGCCTTCCTCTTAAGTTATCTGGTGTACAGCTCATTCAAAATGGATGAAATGGCGCACACGATTGTGTTTTGGGAAGCATTTCTGATTCTCGGAGCTACTGCTGCGGCTTTTTACTATTTCAAATTGTACTCTGGCATCGTACGCTATACCAGCGCTACAGACTCTATACGCATTCTTTCTGCTGTACTCTTTAGCGTAATTGTCATTCTAGTAGCTAAGTTTCTATGGGCGGTCTCACTTGATCGACTTGCGGTATTGCCGATTACACTGGTGATCCTCTATGGTTTATTTTTATTTACCGGACTCACCATCTACCGCGCCTGTATTAAGATATTTTTTCAGTACACTAAATTCGCGAAGCGAAAAATCAAAAATATTGTTATTTATGGTGCTGGTGACTTGGGGTTAGCCGTAAAACGTACATTCGATCACGATGCTTATGCCGATAAATTAATCGTAGCCTATGTGGACGATGACGAAAAGAAAGTAGGAAAGTCTATTGATGGGATAAAGATTTACCGATCGGCCGAATTAGATAAAATGATCAGTAAATATCAGGTAGATGAGCTGATATTTGCTTCTCAGAAAATCGGTCTTGAGAGTAAACAGGCAACCGTGGATATATGTCTGGAACATAGTGTGAATGTTTTGACCCTTCCGCCTGTTGATCGGATCATGAATGGAGAGCTTTTAGCTAAAAAAATCCAGAAGGTTAAGATCGAGGATCTGTTGGAACGGAAGCCTATACAGATCTCCAATGAAAATATTTTACACCAGCTAAAAGGTAAGCGTGTATTGGTAACGGGTGCAGCAGGATCCATTGGTAGTGAAATCGCCAAGCAACTTGGGAAATTCGAACCACAGATGATCGTGCTTTGTGATCAAGCGGAATCGCCCTTGCACAACCTGCAGCTGGATTTGCAAGACCTCTATAAAGATCAGATTTACCATACCTATATCGGAGACGTGCGGGATCAAAGTCGCATGCGAATGCTTTTTGAAATCTTCAGACCGCATGTAGTGTACCACGCAGCTGCTTATAAGCATGTGCCTTTGGTAGAAAGCCACCCAATTGAAGGGGCGCGCACGAATGTAGGAGGTACGTACAACTTGGCTAATCTGTCTGTAGAATTTGAGGTGCAAAAATTTGTATTTGTATCGACAGATAAAGCGGTGAACCCAACCAATGTGATGGGAACTACTAAACGTATTGCCGAGATTTATGTGCAGACATTGGATAAGAAGCTGGCTAGATCCAAGGACGACCGTCGCACGCGCTTTATCACTACACGCTTTGGCAATGTATTGGGATCCAACGGATCTGTGATTCCAAGATTTAGAGATCAGATTGAGCGAGGTGGGCCAGTTACCGTAACGCATCCGGATATTACCCGGTATTTTATGACCATCCCTGAAGCATGTCAGCTTGTTATTGAAGCAGGGAATATGGGTGTTGGTGGGGAGATATTTGTCTTCGATATGGGCAAGTCTGTTAAGATTGTAAACTTGGCCGAGAAGATGATCAAGCTGTCCGGAAGAGTTCCATACAAAGAAATAGAAATAAAATTTACCGGCCTACGGCCCGGCGAAAAACTCTACGAAGAATTATTAAACGACCTGGAGAACACCATGCCTACGCATCATAGCAAAATCATGATTGCGAAGGTGCGGGAGAATGATATTGAGGTCGTCGAGAAATCTTTCCAAAACCTTTTCGAAAAGCTACAGACGCAGAATGAAACGGAGGTCGTGCGACAGATGAAACGTATGGTTCCCGAATTCATTAGTAAAAACTCTGTATACGAGCAGCTCGATAAGGAGCAACAAGATAACGTGCTGGGTTAAATTAGTTTATAAATTATAGGCTATTTTGTTGCATGTAATTTTGAAAAGTGTATTTTTGCGTTCCAAAATAGTATGAACTGATGTCAACAAGTGAAATTAAGAATACAGAAAAAACCCCATTAAATAGAGGTTCTTTTCTACAAAACAACTCTAAAAGCCTCGTATTTATTGTTGCTGGTATTGCAGCATTAATTGTACTTTATATTGGTTACCAGTACTTGTATCTAAAGCCTAGAGCAGAAAAAGCAGCTAGCTTAATGTACAAGGCAGAGCAATATGCCGCTATTGATTCCTTGCAGCAAAAAGCGATTACGGGTGATGGTTCCCTAATCGGGTTGAAAGAGATTGCAGACGAATATTCTAACACGGCCTCAGCAAATATGGCTAACGCTTACTTAGGAGGATTGTACTTAAGACAAAGAAACTTTAAAGAAGCCATTAATTATCTGGAAAGATATTCGGAAACAGGCAGCGAAGTGTTGGATCCGTTGATCATCGGTTTGTTGGGGGATGCATACTCGGAAGAGAAAATATATGATAAAGCCGCTAACTTCTACAAGAAAGCTGCTGAAAAATCAACCAATTCGTATACAAGCCCGTTGTTCCTAAAAAAACTAGGTTTGGTGTATGAAGTGCAAAATGATTTCAAAAACGCGGAATCTGCTTATACAAAAATTTTGAATGATTTCCCGGAAAGCACAGAAGCTTCAGGCATTGAAGGTTACATCGCGCGTGTACAGGCGAAAAACTAACGCGCCGTTATAAATAAGATACGAGGGCTACTGAGAAGTAGCCCTTTTTTGTATATTTGCTTTATGTCAAGTAGTCTAAAAAATTTATCGGATTTCTCTCATTTGGATGTGCAAAATGCAGCTGGTTTACGTTTCGCGATCGTTGTTGCGCAATGGAATGCTAGCATCACAGGCGCTTTATTATCAGGCGCGGTCGATAAATTGTTGGCACATGGTGTGGCAGAGCAAGACGTGGAGGTGATTCAGGTTCCTGGAAGTTTCGAATTGATTTCTGGGGCAGATATTGCGCTTCGCAACGAAGGTTTTGATGCGGTTATTTGCTTAGGTTGTGTAATCCAAGGTGAGACCCGGCATTTTGATTTTATATGTAGCGCAGTAGCCGATGGGATTGCCAACGTAGGGCTCAAATACAATAAGCCGGCTATATTTGGTGTGCTCACCACCGATAATGAACAGCAAGCAATTGACAGAGCTGGTGGAAAGCATGGTAATAAAGGAGACGAAGCTGCTGTTACGGCTATTCAGATGGCGCACATCAGTCGTCGGTTCTAATATCGCTCATTAGCGTTTTTGATTCTGCTATTTTTCGTAGATTTGAAGGGATTAATTAACCAATCTTATGAACGTAAAGCCTCATTTTATAGCGCTGATGCTGTGGTGTGGAAGCTGTAGTTATGTTTTAGCTCAGGATACTGCTATTACCGCATTATCGTCCATGCAGAAGACGCAGCAACACCTCGAACAAACCAATCGCGAGTTGGAAACATTGCGTAATTCCTACGAAGTGCTTAAGGATCAATCCTCCCGTTTACTACGCACCAATGATAGTATTCGGCAAATGATGGCCGAGTCGCATGAAGTGAGCCTTGCAGAGCAACGCCAGCTATATGAAAGCAATCGCAATCTTTTGTTGAAAACCTTTCAGGATATCGCTGCGGTGAAACAACAAGTAAGAAACTACAATCGATTGCTGGATGTAACTTTTGCTGGCACACTTATCAGCCAGCTTAATAATCCAACGAGCGCAGAACTAGGGACGAGTTTTTCGAAGGTATTATTAGAAAATGCAGACGCTATCTTAGGTCGCGGTTTGAAAGGCAACCAGAAAAGTCGCTTTTCGGAAACCATACGCCGTGTGGTTAGCATTCCCTTAGTGGGCACTATAGTAGATGCTAATCCAATCACTTCATTGGTGAAGAGTGTATACGATCAGGCCGTTGCCTACGGAGATAATGCTATTCAGGACAAAGATCTTCGTGACTTTCTAAATAGCATTAAACCTTATACCGACTTTTATTACAGCCTAGATCAGGCTACTGTGACATTCAAAGACGAGCTATTGGGTTACCGGAGAGAATTGATGATCTTCGATAAGTCTTTGCTCAAGCATGAAGAACGCTTGTTGAACGCCTTGCAATCTACGCAGACAGCAGAGGCGGCCGTTAACCATCTTTTTCGATATACGGAGCGCCAGAAGCTCAATGCAGCAGACTTTCGACGGATTAATGACGCGCCGGAAGTAGCTAAGGCCATCCGTTTGATCAATACATCTCCCGAGATGACCCTAGATCAGAGTGCTTTCGAAGCGTCCTTTAATAATTATGTAGACCAAATTTCTACTATTCTGGAACGTGCCGGTAGAAATGACCGACTACAGTTTGACGCCAGCACAGTAGATAAACTTATCCGTAATTTGAAAAATACCCGATTAAAGTAAAGTCATTAAAGTACTGTAAAATCCCTATTACATCTTTGTCAATCTTTGAGCAACTAGTCACAGTTTCAGGTAATATTTATTATTATTGCTAAAACGTGTTAGCTAATTTTAGTTAATAACCTAAAAGATACTATGATGATATTGAATTCAGTAATGCGAAGCTGTGCTTTATGCCTGATCATGCTGCTATTGGTATGCACAGGATTTGCACAGGGCAAAAAACCAAAATCCTTTGAGCCAGTAGATTTTGCCGACCCTATTATCGGCACCATGTCGAAATACGAACTCTCCAATGGTAATACTTATCCAGCGATTGCTAGACCCTGGGGAATGAACTTCTGGACCCCACAAACGGGCGATATGGGCAATGGTTGGGTGTATACTTATACTGCCGACAAAATTAAAGGGTTTAAACAAACGCATCAACCCAGCCCTTGGAATAACGACTACGGACAATTCTCGTTAATGCCCATCACCGGTCAACCTGTTTTTGATCAGGATGAGCGAGCGAGTTGGTTTTCGCACAAAACAGAGGTGGCTAAGCCCTATTATTACAGTGTGTATTTAGCGGATCATGACGTCACTACTGAGCTAACACCAACAGAACGAGCAGCAATTTTTCGGATCACCTACCCAAAAACAGATAGTGCCTACATCGTGATTGACGCTTTTGATAAAGGATCTCACGTCGAAATTTTTCCAGAGCAACGCATGATAAAAGGTTACACTACGCGTAACAGTGGCGGTGTTGCCGAAAATTTTAAGAATTACTTCATTATCGTTTTTGACAAAACATTCACCTATTCCCAGATCGTGGAGAATGGAAAATTGATGGGTAACAAAAAGGCAACTACCACGGATCACGCTGGTGCTATCATCGGTTTTAAAACCAAACGAGGAGAAGAAGTCACTGCCAAAGTTGCCTCTTCCTTTATTAGTTTTGATCAAGCAGCAATCAATTTGAAAGAAGTGCAGGATCAAGACTTCGAATCGGTTTCCAAGGCTGGTCGAGATCGCTGGAATGAGGTGTTGGGACGAGTAGAGATCGAAGATGATCGCGTAGACTTGTTGCGCACATTCTACTCTTGTCTATACCGTTCTACACTTTTCCCTCGTGATTTCTCGGAATGGGATGCTGAAGGGAAACAATGGCATTATAGTCCCTACAATGGGCAGGTGCTACGCGGCCCTTTATTCACCGATACTGGCTTTTGGGATACCTTTCGCAGTTTGTTTCCCTTGCTGAATTTATTGTATCCTTCGATGAACACACAGATGCAAGAAGGTTTGGTCAACGCATACAAAGAAAGCGGCTTCTTGCCAGAATGGGCCAGTCCAGGACATCGCGCGTCGATGATAGGCAATAATTCTGCCTCTGTAGTAGCAGATGCCTATAGGACAGGTTTAAGAGATTACGACTACAATACATTATGGGAAGCGGTAAAGCATGGTGCTAACAACGTACACCCCACTAATTCTTCCACAGGAAGAGCTGGTTATACATTTTACAATGATTTGGGTTATATTCCGACAGATAGCAAAATCACGCAAAACGTAGCACGCACGTTAGAATACGCATATAACGATTGGTCCATCTATCAATTTGGCAAGTCATTAGGGAAGACAGAAGAGGAGTTGCAAGTATACAAAGAACGGTCTATGAATTACAAAAACTTGTATGACCCTTCTACAAAATTGATGCGCGCTCGTAGCTCAGACGGTACCTTCACATCACCGTTTGATCCAAGCGCTTGGTCCAGAGATTACACCGAAGGGAATGCCTGGCATTGGAGTTTCTGTGTGTTTCATGATCCACAGGGACTGATTGACTTAATGGGGGGCAACAAAGCATTTACAGCCATGTTAGACACGGTCTTTGTCATCCCGAGTTACGAAGGTATGAAAAGTCGTAGCATGATTCACGAAATGCGAGAAATGCAGATCATGAATATGGGACAGTATGCGCACGGCAATCAGCCCATTCAGCATATGCCTTATCTGTATAACTATGGGGCGGAGCCGTGGAAAAGTCAATATTGGGTTCGCGAGATTATGGATCGTTTGTATTTGCCAACTCCAGATGGCTATTGTGGAGACGAAGACAATGGTCAGACATCTGCATGGTACGTTTACTCTTCCTTAGGATTCTATCCCGTAGCTCCAGGTACCAATCAGTATGCATTAGGGTCACCGCAGTTTAAAAAGGTTACATTGCATCTGGAAAACGGTAAAAAGGTAGTCATCACGGCTGCGAACCAGCAAAAAGAAAATGTATATGTGAATAGCCTTAAAGTAAATGGTAAGAAATACACCAAGAACTATTTGGATATTCCTACCTTGCAGAAGGGTGCTAAGCTCAGCTTCGATATGGCACCGGAGCCTAATCAGCAACGTGGTACGGCACCAGAAGACGCACCTTACTCATTCACCAATGAACTTAAAAAATAAAAGAACATGATGAAAAGCAGAAATTGTTATTCGAAATATATCCTATTAGGCGTATTTGTATGGCTTATGATGTCGGCGTTTACTACGCAAGCTCAAGATTCTATTGCATTGAAAGTGGCGAGCTACAACATCCGGTATGACAATAAAGGAGATCGGGATAATGGCAATGCTTGGGAAAATAGATTGCCGGTCATTGCGTCGTTAATTAAATACAACGCATTTGACATCCTTGGTTGTCAAGAAGTATTGGCGCACCAATTTGAAGATCTAAAACAACAGTTGCCAGATTATACCTTTATAGGTGTGGGTCGTGATGATGGCAAGTTGGAAGGTGAGTTTGCGCCAATTGTATTTAAATCCGATCGGTTCTCTTTGTTGGATTCAGGCGTGATGTGGCTTTCGGAAACACCACATATCCCTTCCAAAGGTTGGGATGCAGCACTTCCACGGATATGTACTTGGGCAAGATTGGAAGATAAGGCTAGCGGCAAGCGTTTGTGGTTCTTCAATCTGCACCTCGACCATGTCGGTCTGAAAGCCCGTGAGGAAAGTTGTAAGTTAGTTTTACAGCGTATGCGTAATGTTGTGGGCAATGACGATGTATTGTGGACAGGTGATTTCAATGTGGACCAGAGCAATTCGATTTATCAGATTATACAAGGGTCTGGTTATGTGGCTGATGCCTATGAGCAGGCCGTGCTACGGTATGCCCACAATGGAACCTTCAACGCATTTGACCCAAACCTATGGACCGAAAGCAGAATCGATCATATCTTTGTAAGCAATAGGATTTCTGTACAAAAATATGCTGTCCTGCTAGATACATATCGTAGCGCAGAAGATCAGAAAGATGTTAAAAAGGGAGATTTTCCGAGCGAACTGTCTTTTAAGAATTATCAGGCGAGGTTGCCATCAGATCACTTTCCGGTAGTTGCTGAGTTAACAATTCCGGTACTTTAAGAAACTCGCATCCCCGTTGCAATAATCTTTCAAAAGATGCTCGCAACGGGGATGTGTCTTACAGGAACTTAAGACGATCCTGCTCTTAGTTTACGGTGTACTCTAACACAAAAAGTAGCAAAATAATCAACGCAAGCATGGATATATTACCCAATACATCGCGTATCGCCTTTGGTTGTCTACTGATAGAATTTCTGATATTCATGATATCTATTTTTTTGTAAGTGCGTCCGAGTGCCTATGGATCTGTATTATCTCTTGCAATTCGTAAGGAGCTAAACCCTCGGATTTGTATTTATACAAAAAGTAAGCCAAAGTAGAATATTTACTATTTCGGAGGATAATCCAATCCCTTTGTAACATTAATTTTTTTGGCAATTTCATTTATAAACGGCTATATTGGTCATAGTACATTTTGTGATCAAGAATAAAGCACTATGTTGAGTCAATACATCAAAGAACATACGAAGGAGAGCCATCAGGCATTGGAAGGCATTGTCGTACGGCAATTAAAAGCCATACGTAATGAAGAAGATTACGCCAGCATACTTAAAAATTTCTACAGCTATTTCATGGCTGTGGAGCGAGAAATACAACCTTACATGACCGGCGATATTTTGCCCGATTACAATGAGCGCCGAAATTCTCAGCATATTCAAGAAGATATTGAAACTTTGGGTGCGGAAGTAGATCAGAATAGAGTAGTATCCGTGCCATCATTACATCACTCGCTTGATGCACTTAGTGCATTGTATGTGCTTGAAGGGTCGATAATGGGCGGTCCGTATATTGTACAGATGCTGAAAAAATATGGTATTGAACGAGGTTTCAGTTTCTTTTCCGGATATAGAGAGGAGTCTGCGCAAATGTGGGAAAAATTTTTGCAAGCGTTGAACAGGGTCGGTAATGATCCGGCTACTTATGAGCGTAGTGCAGATAAGGCGAATCAAACTTTTGCACATTTTCAAGAGCTGCTAAGTACCCCGGTAGATCGTTAAAGCGGCAATCGGTAAAAACAATCAGGTCATATAGCCTGTTTACAAAACATTGTTTGTAGCAAATATTTGTAAAAATAGAAATCTTATGTGGCAAGAAACTGATCACCATTTGTACCGTGAATTTACCTTCACTGATTTTTCTCAGGCATTTGCCTTCATGACGCGGGTAGCACTGATTGCAGAATCGAGTAATCATCACCCTACTTGGAAGAATACCTTTAATAAGGTCGAAATATGGTTGACGACCCATGATAGCGGAAATAAAGTAACCGATAAAGACCGCCAGATGGCAAAAGCGATAGATAGATTGGCTCTATGAAGACAACCCCTACGAAAATGACCGCCTTGGGTGGATTTAATCAAGTACTTGCGTTCATCGTATTGTTTTTTCTTATTTTATATTTTGCCAAGGCCTTCTTGGTTCCGATTGCCATCAGCGGCCTCATGGGGATGCTGCTGTTGCCGGTTTGCCGTAAACTGGAAAGTTGGGGTGTAAGTCGCGGTATAGCATCTGTCATAGCGGTATTATCCACCCTTTTACTTATTGTTGGTGTGATGTATGTGCTCGTTAATGAATTAGTAGAGCTAGGAGCAGAAATGGAATCTATCGGTGAAAAGTTCAACACGATGTTTGCACAAGGGCATAGTTTAGTTTCTGAGCATTTTGATGTATCGATTTCCAAACAAAAGCAGTATTTACAAGAACAGGTAGCCACTTGGTCCAGCTCTGCCGGAAAATTACTTGGTGGGGTGCTTTTCTCCGTTGTGACGATTTTGGGAAATCTGTTAATCATTACCGTCTACACTATTTTGATGTTGATTTATCGCAGAAGAATCAAAAGCTTTGTGTTGCAGATCGTAGATAAATATGCAGGCCACAACGAAGTAGGGCATACGCAGGAGATCGTCAATAAGATTACCCGTGTTTCCAGTCGATATGTAGCTGGTATTTTTCTTGTTGTCCTAATTCTTTCGGTGATCTATTTTATCGGGTTAACGATTATTGGCATTGAGAATGCACTTTTCTTCTCCATCATCGCGGCACTAATTAATGTTATCCCTTATATAGGATCTGTTGCTGGTGGTGGTATTGTTGTGTTGTATACCTTGATTACACGAGATACACTAAGCGTACCGATTATTGTGACCATCTTTTTTACCGTTACACAGCAACTAGATAGCTACTTGCTCACCCCAAAGATTACAGGAGGTCAGGTACAACTAGGTCCGCTATTCACAATCATGGTTTTATTACTTGGGGGTATGGTATGGGGCACAGCTGGTATGGTTTTATTCATACCTCTGCTGGGTATCTTTAAAGTAATATTTGATCAGGTAGAATCGCTCAAGCCTTATGGCTACCTCATAGGGGATTGACGATTTTTGAGTTGATACAAGAGGTTAAAAAAGCCTAAAATGCTTCGCCATTAAAGATGTAAATATTTGTACCTTCTCTGGTGAATGCTAGGTCAAAGCGTAAGTAAATATCTTTTTTCGGAAAAAGTAAGAAGCGCAGGCCAACTCCACCTGCTACGCGCATATTGCGCATTTGAAAGGCACCAATATCGGGGGCGACATTTCCGACAGATCCAAAGACAGCCGCACCTAATCGTTTACTGAAAGAAAAAGGTAGTATGCGATATTCTGCCTGTGCGGCAAACATATTTCTATCTCGGTAGCGACCTAAATAATAACCGCGCATCATGCGATCTCCTCCTAATAATGCTAACTGGTTGAATGGCGGTTCCCCGTGAACAAACTGTCCGACGACCTGCCAGGCAAACACGTCATTCTTACGAACGGTGTGGAAAGACCGGATATCCAGATTGACCGTTCCAAAATTAAAATCACTTACAAATCCCTCAAAGGTTTTGAGATAAGCTAATTCCCCAAATAGACCCTTACGTACGTTTAACACATTATGACGTGTATCATAGACAAATCCAAAGCCTACGCCTAAGTTTTTGGTGCCTTCCCCACCACGCGGAATGGAAAATGGTTCTCCTTCTTCTGGCTGACGGAAATCTACGCCAGAAAGTAATTGAAAGTCTACTTCGGGACCCGCAAAAAAGTTGTCTGCCAATTTCCGTAAAACGCGTTGTTTGGCAGATACCTGGAAGGCATCTACTGTTGCGGGATTCTCTTCTGATGTGCCTGGGCCAATGCCATAATAGGATAGTGGAAAACGTTGAATCTTTGTTTCACCAAGGAAGAACCATTTGTCTTTATCGCCGTACAAAGCATTTTCCAGCTGTAAACCGTATTGACCTCTAAAAGTGAAAAAAGTAAATGCTTGCATTTCACTGAGTCGATTCAGTGTATCGCCATTGGCATAATATAACTTTAGGGCAGACAGGCCTAATTCTACCCCCGTTTCAGGCGAACTGGCAAATGTTGGATATACTGTAAAAGTGGCTGCTTCTACGGCAGTAGTATCGTTTATAATGGAGTTTATATAACGTCCTGCCCATCCATTGCGTAAACCTCTCGCAAACTGTGCATTTGCATAAGAAACATATAAGAATAAAGACAATAGAAGAGCAACTCTAAGCATCTTTCATACATCCTTGAATCTCGAAACACCTACTGTTGTAAAGAAAACAGCTACACTTTATTATACTCATATATATTCTTCTCGCAATATGAGTGCCTAATTAGACAGCACATCGAATCAAATAATCATTTATTTGATTATTTTTCAAAAATGGTCAAATTTAATAGCATACTATGCTTCCCGAACAAAGTTGACGTTGTTATTACATAAACGTGTTACCACATTTAGTTTGAAATGAAAGAGGGAGTGTCGATAGCGGCACTCCCTCTTTTAAATTTTGTACAAAAGGTTCTTTGCGATTAATGATCGTGTTCTGCATGAATTTCGAATTGAAGCTCCAGAACATTTTCACCAGCAAAAAGACTGGCATAATCGTTTTTATTCCAGTCTAGTCGTGTAATGTTTCCCTTTACACCCGATTGAAGTCTTCGCATGATAAAAGTAACCGCTCTGGATTTTTCTGCATTATCATGACCTGCTGAGAAATAGGAAATGACACCAGTAGTCCCGGTTCCAGCTGGGCCGGTTACTGCTGCTCCGTCGCCATAGACTGTCTCTCTAGGTTGGAAGATCGCACCTGTCTCATTGGTGGTAGTTGGGTTCAGAATGTAATCTCCGCCGATTAGGAATGCTTTGTAATTCGCGGCTGCGGCTTCATTAGCGATAAAGTCTGCAGCCACTTCGCGACCTGTATGATCCCAAGCTTTTAAATCGATGCGGTACACGGCTTCGGCATCTAAATGCAAGTGACCGTTGGCAGTTGCTGCTCCTTGCGCGTTGAAGGTTACGACTGTTGCAGTTCCGTCTGTTGCGCCGGCCAAACCATGAAAGTGATCCCCATGAGGGTATACTCCTGCTCCAGTTACTTCCGTAAAAGTCAATTCTGCTTTTTGTATTCCTTCTTGTACAGGTTCTACTGTATTGTTACTGCTACATGAAGCGAAAGAGGCAATGAGGCCAAACGCAAGGATAGCACTGAAAAATTTGTTTTGTTTTTGTGATGTCATGTGTATGATGTTTAGATTAAAATGTCCAATGTTGAGTATTATTATTGCAACAATGTGGCAAATATAAAACATCATTATTTCAAATGCAATAAAGTTGCTAAATAAAAAAGCTCCAACAGATTTCTCTGTCGGAGCTTTTTCGAATTCGCCTTGCGGCGAGGTATGATTATTTTACTTCTTCAAAATCTACATCCTGAACATCGTCGCCGCCACCATTGTTGTCGGCCTGACCTGCGTCACCTTGAGGTTGCTGAGCAGAACCGTCTTGAGAGGCTTTGTACATGTCTTCAGAAGCAGCATTCCATGCCGTTTGTAACTCTTCAGAAGCCGTATCAATCGCAGCGAAATCACGAGCAGCATGTGCTGCTTTCAATTTTTCTAAACCGGCTTCGATAACTGATTTTTTCTCTGCTGGGATTTTATCTCCATATTCAGTTAGCTGTTTCTCAGTAGAGAAAACTAATGCGTCAGCAGCATTGATTTTATCCACTTCTTCTTTCAGTTTTTTATCGGATTCAGCATTCGCTTCCGCTTCTTGTTTCATCTTTTGAATTTCTTCATCGCTCAAACCAGAAGAAGCTTCAATGCGAATATTTTGCTCTTTACCTGTCGCTTTGTCTTTTGCAGATACTTTAATGATACCGTTCGCATCGATGTCAAATACCACCTCAATTTGAGGAACACCGCGTGGTGCAGGAGGGATATCCGTCAATTGGAAACGACCTAAAGTACGGTTCTGAGCAGCCATTGGGCGCTCACCTTGCAGTACGTGAATTTCTACAGATGGCTGGTTGTCTGCTGCCGTAGAGAATACTTCTGATTTCTTAGTTGGAATCGTTGTATTTGCTTCAATAAGCTTGGTCAATACACCACCCATCGTTTCAATACCTAGAGAAAGAGGCGTTACATCTAACAATAAAACGTCTTTCACTTCTCCAGTCAATACACCACCTTGAATAGCCGCTCCTAATGCTACGACCTCATCTGGGTTAACACCTTTAGATGGCTCTTTTCCAAAGAAGCTTTTCACCGCATCCTGAATAGCAGGAATACGTGTAGAACCACCTACTAAGATAATCTCGTCGATGTCTGAAGTGCTGTAACCTGCATTTTTCAACGCAGTCTTACAAGGCTCGATTGTACGTTTGATCAAATCGTCTGCAAGACTTTCGAATTTTGCACGAGACAACGTACGCACCAAGTGCTTAGGTCCTGTCGCGTCAGCGGTGATGTATGGCAAGTTGATCTCTGTAGAAGAAGTAGAGGATAATTCTACTTTTGCTTTTTCAGCCGCTTCTTTCAAGCGCTGCAAAGCCATTGCATCTTTTTTCAGCTCAAATCCATTGTTTTCGTTAGCAAACTCTGAAGCCAACCAGTTGATGATTACATTATCAAAGTCATCACCTCCTAAGTGGGTATCTCCATCTGTAGATTTTACTTCAAAAACACCATCGCCCAACTCAAGAACAGAAACGTCATGTGTACCACCACCACAGTCAAACACGACAATTTTCATGTCTTTATTCGCTTTGTCCAAACCGTAGGCTAAAGCCGCAGCAGTCGGCTCATTGATGATACGCTCTACTTTAAGACCTGCAATTTCGCCGGCCTCTTTAGTTGCCTGACGTTGTGCATCGTTAAAGTATGCCGGTACCGTAATTACTGCACGAGATACTTCTTGACCTAAATAGTCTTCCGCTGTTTTTTTCATTTTCTGCAAAATCATGGCAGAAATTTCCTGTGGTGTATATTTACGGTCGTCAATCTCTACACGTGGCGTATTGTTGTCGCCTTTTACCACATTGTATGGCACTTGAGATACTTCTTTTTCTGCTTCGCCGAAAGAAGTACCCATGAAGCGTTTAATGGAATAAATGGTTTTGTGCGGGTTTGTGATAGCCTGACGTTTTGCAGGATCACCTACCTTGCGCTCTCCACCCTCTACAAATGCAACAACAGATGGCGTTGTACGCTTACCTTCATTGTTCGCAATAACCACCGGCTCATTACCTTCCATTACGGCAACACATGAGTTCGTGGTTCCTAAATCTATACCTATTATTTTTGACATATCTTATTTTGTTTCTCTTTAATCCTAATTTCCTATCCTATATCAACCGTTGTGCCAATGTTGATAATGCATTCTAGACGTCATAAATCTGTACAATGTGTCTTGTTGATGTCAAATTAGCGTGACATCCTGTCATTTTATGCATTATGCATAGCTATACCATGGCGAAATTATGACACGATGAGCCGAACGTGCGCTGGATAAAATTGCGTAATTTAGCCCCCAAATTATTGATTTATGACTTTTGACGAGTACCTGATACATTTTGGTGACATACTTGCACAACCTGAAAAATACGAACGTTACAAAGACGAGGAATACCTGCAATATGCAAAGATGAACTGGACGCGTATGAGCCGTTGGATAAAACGTTTCGAACCAAGCGAAGCCATGAAGCGTTATGTAGACGGTATTACAGAAGAGCAACACTGGATCGTTATTACAGAACCTTGGTGTGGCGATGCCGCGCATTCTGTACCACAGATTTACCAGATGGTAAAGGATAACCCAAAAATAGACTTAGATATACAACTTCGCGATAGCGAACCCTATTTGATTGATGATTATTTGACGAATGGTGGTAAATCTATTCCCAAGCTAATTATTCGTAATGAGGTTGGGCACGACAAAGCTGTGTGGGGCCCTCGTCCAGAACCTTTACAACGTATCTTTGAAACGATGAAAGCAGATAGCCGTCCATTTTCAGATATCAAAGAAACATTGCAGAAATGGTACAATGATGATAAAGGAGTCGCTATACAAGACGAATTACTGGCTTTACTCACATAATAGCCATCACAACGTTGACTACCATATAGCGATCAATATTTATGGACATCGAGAGCTTACGTCTTTATTGCCTGCAAAAAAAAGGAGTGTCTGAAGAGATGCCTTTTGGGCCGGATACCTTAGTGTTCAAGGTAGGGTTAAAAATCTTCCTCCTGGTCGGACTAGATCAGATTGATGCACTGAGTTTTAATGTGAAGTGCGATCCGGCATTGGCATTGGAGCTACGCGAATCGTTTTCACAAACGGTGTATCCGGGCTACCATATGAATAAAAAGCATTGGAATACCGTATTTACAAATCGAGAGGCGGGCGATCATCTGCTCAAAGAGTGGATTGATCATTCTTACGAGCTGGTTTATCGTGGGCTGCCTAGGAAGCAGCAGGAAGAAATACAAGACGCGGAGTAACCTCCCGATTTTATAATTTTGTTTCCATCTGAGATGTGAAAGGTCTCAAACTTTTCTTGATAAAAGTTTGGCAAAATCAAGTCTGCATTCCTTACTGCTATCTACCCAAAAGAAACCCTAAACAAAAATGAACTCACTGCGCTCGATCAGATTTTTGTTTTTAACGGATTTACTTTCGGTCAGATGCCCGCAGCCAGAACGCTAGGACATGAGTGGATAGGTATTAAATAGCTTTTTAAGGGAAACATCGTCGCGAGCCTGAAGGACGTTGGTGAAGCGATCTTACAAATTTATGACGCTGCACCAACTTTTCATCTTCTTTAAATGCCGCCTCAGCGGATTGGCAATAGTACGAGGATGCACGAACGTTGTGCCAATACGGTCAGCGGCGAGTTTAGCTTCGCTGATCACTTCGTGGTTTTTGCTGATCTTTTTTTCGGAAAAAAAGGAAGAGCCCGCCCGGCTTGAGGGCAAGCTCAATACGAGTTACATTTTCAAGCCAATTTCCCGAAGTCTTTCATCCAGGTATTGTCCAGCGGTATAGTCTTCATACAATTTTGGATATTCGTCCGAGATGGTAGTATCCAGACTGGCCAAGCTCATGCTCGATTTTGGATGTAAGAAAAATGGAACGGAATACCGCGATGTTTTCATCAGCTCGCGAGGCGGGTTGACCACACGGTGGGTAGTCGACTTCAGTTTATTGTTCGTCAGGCGTTGTAGCATATCGCCCACATTCACGACAATATCTTCTCCTTTAGCTTTGATTGGAAACCACTCATTGTCTTTCGTAAGCACCTCTAGGCCATCCGCACTCGCACCAATTAATAAGGTAATAAGGTTGATGTCTTCATGTGCTCCGGCGCGTACCGCATCCGCTGAGATGGCATCCGGATTTTCGATAGGGAAGTAGTGTATTGCGCGAAGAATGGAATTTCCATTAATCACAAAAGATTCAAAATAGTCTTCTTCTAGGTTTAGATATATCGCAATGGCTTGCAGGATGTTTCTACCAGCATCTTCCAGTCGTTTGTAAACCTCTGCCGTGATTTCGTTGAAACGAGGCAATTCCGATACGATAATATTATCAGGAAAGTCTGCTTTTGAATATTCTTCACCTACAATGGTTTGTCCGCGTTGCCAGAATTCCTTCAGGTCAGGCGTGTTAGCATCCTTCGCTTTTTCTTTGCCTTTAGAAGTGTAGCCTCGCTGTCCAGCCAATTCCGGGAATTGATAAGCGTTTTTCACGTCTTCTGGCAGGTCAAAAAAGTCTTTTACCACTTGATAAAGCTCGTCAATCAACGATTGGCTCAATCCATGGTTAGCGATCGTAACGAATCCTGTTTCGTTAAATGCCTTACCAATATCTTGCGAAAACTGTTTGCGTTGCGCATCATCCCCTTCGGTGTACTGCAACAAATCTAGTCTAGGTATGTTTATTTCTGCCATGCGACATATTTTTATGATAAGCAAAGTTAAATGATATTACCCGTATTGCGTAGTGCGATTTTTTACAAATAAGCTGTCAAAAGTTTTGGATTGTGCCAAACATCTGTTAAATTTGATATGCTGGCATAGCAATTAGAGGCAATTAATTATGAGTCAAAGTAACACAATAGATTATTTTTTGAAGGCCTGCTGGCAAAATTTGGCTAATAAATATAACCAAATTGCTGCTCAACATGGATTCACGCAGGCTGCCGGTTATATCTTGATTAATATTCATCGGGATGGTACACCCGTATCGCACATCGCGAACTCCACAGGAGTAAAGACAACGAGCTTATCGCGCGTGCTAAACAATTTGGAGTCTTTAGGCTTTATTTATAGGGAAGCCAGCACGACGGATAAAAGATCTGTCAAGGTGTACCTCACCGAATTGGGTGTGGAGAAAAGAAACATAGCCAAAAATGTGGTGCGCGATTTTAACAATTTTTTGGACGATGAGCTTTCCGCTAAGGATCGAGCGCAACTGATAAAAACCTTGTCGAAGATCAATGACCTCGTTTCGAAATATGATCCAAATACAGAGAAATCAACAGTAGAAGTTTAGCGTCTGCCGGCGACCGTCGGTAGCACGCACATAATAAATCTAAAATAAGATGGTATGAAAAGAAATATCAAAAAGGTAGCCGTGTTAGGTTCGGGCGTAATGGGCTCGCGGATCGCATGCCACTTTGCAAATATTGGTGTAGAAGTGCTCTTACTGGATATTGTTCCAAAAGAGCTTCTGCCTCAGGAAGAGTCGAAAGGACTAAACCTGGAAAGCAAAGCGGTACGCAATCGAATTGTGAACACGTCCTTAGATACGGCTCTCAAAACAAATCCTTCTCCCATATACAGTAAGCGGTATGCCAACCGCATCAAAACCGGAAACTTCGACGACAACATGAAAGATATTGCCCACTACGATTGGGTAATTGAGGTGGTGGTAGAACGGTTGGACATCAAAAAATCGGTATTCGATCAAGTAGAGAAGCACCGTAAAGAAGGGACATTAGTTACCTCCAATACGTCTGGAATTCCGATTAATTTGATGGCAGAAGGGCGTAGCGATGATTTCAAAAAGAATTTTTGTGGTACGCATTTCTTTAATCCACCGCGTTATCTGGAACTTTTCGAAATCATTCCTACAAAACATACCGATCCTGCAGTGATCGATTTCTTAACCTACTTTGGCGACAAGCTATTGGGTAAGACCGTCGTATTATGTAAAGATACGCCTGCTTTTATTGGTAATCGTATCGGGGTGTATTCTATGCTGGCACTAACGCATCTGGTCGACCCGCTGGAGCTTACTGTAGAAGAAGTAGACAAATTTACAGGCCCTGCGATGGGTCATCCAAAATCGGCGACATTCCGCACTGCCGACGTAGTGGGTTTGGATACTTTAGTAAATGTAGCGAATGGGCTAACCGAAAATGCACCGAATGATGAAGCCAAAGGTGTATTTGAATTGCCTTCCTATATCAGCCAGATGACCGAGAAAAAATGGCTTGGAGAGAAGACAAAACAAGGTTTCTATAAAAAGGTAAAAGACGATAAAGGAAATTCGAACATATTATCCTTAAATCTGAAAACACTAGAATACGGCGAACAACAAAAGGTAAAATCCAGCACACTGGAAGCGACCAAGCCCGTAGAGGACATCCGCAAAAGGATGAAGGTTTACGAGCAAGGTACTGATAAGGCGGCTCAATTATTCCGCGCAATGCATTATCCTTTATTTGAATACGTGTCCAATCGCGTACCAGAGATTACAGACGATTTCTACCGTATCGACGATGCCATGCGTGCCGGATTTGGCTGGGAGTTGGGGCCATTCGAAGTGTGGGATGCATTAGGCGTACGCGAAACCATTGAAAAGATTAAGAGCGAAGAGAAGCGGTTGCCTGGTCAGTCGGGCGAGGTGGCTTCTTGGGTTCACGAAATGCTGGACGGTGGCAATGAACACTTTTACAAGGTCATTGATGGCGTCAAAAATTTCTATGACATTGCATCCAAATCGTATCAACCCATACCGGGAGCCGAGGATTTAATCGTATTGGATAATATTCGTGATAAACAAACGATCTGGAAGAACTCTGGCGTTACGATTACGGATCTCGGCGATGGCATTATCAACTGTGAGTTTCATACAAAGATGAATACTATCGGCGGCGATGTTATTCAGGGGGTCAATAAAGCGATCGACTTGGCAGAGCAAGAGTACCGTGGCCTCGTTATCACCAATGAGGGTAAAAACTTCTCTGCCGGTGCCAATATCGGTATGATCTTCATGATGGCGGTAGAGCAGGATTACGATGAGCTGAATATGGCGGTGCGTATGTTCCAAAATACAGCCATGCGCCTCCGTTATTCGTCGATTCCAGTGGTGGTGGCCCCATTTCAGCTTACACTGGGTGGAGGCTGTGAGTTCTCCATGCATGCCGATTTTGTACAACTTCATGCCGAAACCTACATGGGCTTGGTAGAATTCGGCGTTGGAGTGATCCCAGGTGGAGGTGGCTCCAAAGAGTTTGCGCTACGCGCTTCGGACGAATTCAAAGATGATCAGATCGTGCAAAACACGTTGAAAGATCGCTTTCTGACGGTCGGGCAGGCGAAGGTGTCAACCTCTGCTGTAGAGGCCTACGAGTTGGGCTATTTGCAGCAAGGGAAATACGCCATCACGATGAATCGCAAACGCCTATTGGCCGATGCCAAAGCAAAAGCGCTGGAACTGGCGAACGAAGGATACCTGCAACCGGCACCGCGCAAGGATATTAAAGTGCTGGGAAAACAAGGACTGGGCGTAGTATACGCCGGAGCAGCTTCGATGCATGCCGGAAATTACATATCGGAGCACGACAAAAAAATCTCCGAAAAGCTGGGCTGGGTAATGTGTGGAGGTGATCTATCGGCGCCAACAGAGGTTTCTGAGCAATATTTGTTGGATTTAGAGCGTAAAGCTTTCTTGGAACTATGTGGAGAGCGAAAGACCTTGGAACGTATACAGCATATGTTGACCAAAGGGAAGCCGTTGAGGAATTAGATTGAAGTAGAGCGATCAGCGTATTGAGATAAGAGAGGGATCTTCAGTAATCTTGTTTATCGAAAACAAAAAATAAATGCATAAAATTCAGGACTTGAAAATATGGCATAAAGCCTTGGACTTGTGTGTTTCGGTTTACGAAATATCCTCGCAGTTTCCAGCGGATGAGCGATTCGGTTTGACTTCGCAAATCCGCAGATCATGCGTCTCTATACCCTCCAATATTGCCGAGGGAGCAGGGCGAAACACAAATGGAGAATTTATTCATTTTTTGGGCATAGCCAATGGTTCGGCCTATGAGTTGCAAACGCAACTGATGATCGCGAAAAGCCTCAATCTATGTGCGCTAGAATTGGACGGAATATTAGACAAAATTGATGAAATTCAAAAAATGTACTACAAACTGCAGCAGACATTGAAAGCAAAAAATGGATAAATAAAAACAGAGGTGCTCATCGATTTAGTGGACTATCTATCTCACAACTCGATACGCACATCACAAATCTAAAAAATAGAGGTGCTCATTGATTCAGCGAACTTTCTATCTCACTACTCAATACGCACATCACAAATCTAAAAAACATGGAAGCATATATTATAGCAGGGTATCGTACCGCAGTAGGTAAAGCGCCGAGAGGCGTATTCCGTTTTATGCGCGCAGACGAATTGGCTAGCGAAGTAATCCAACACATGGTGTCTACCATTCCTAATTTGGATGTGGAGCAAATTGACGATGTGATTGTGGGTAATGCAACACCTGAAGCCGAGCAAGGACTCAACATTGGGCGGATGATTTCTCTAATGGGATTAAACACAGATAAAGTCCCTGGAGTTACCGTAAACAGATATTGTGCATCGGGCTTGGATACGATTGCTACAGCGGTCGCCAAAATTAAATCTGGCATGGCCGATTGTATTATTGCCGGAGGCGTCGAGGTCATGTCTGGTATGCCATTCGGCGGATGGAAACTGGTGCCAAACCCCAAGGTCGCGAAAGAAAACCCAGATTGGTACTGGGGTATGGGATTAACTGCGGAAGCAGTTGCCAAAGAATATAAGGTTTCTCGTGAAGATCAGGATGTCTTTGCGCTGGAATCGCATCAGAAGGCAGTAGCTGCGATCAAGAACGGTCATTTAAAAGATGGCATTGTGCCTATTAAAGTGACGGAGAATTACGTGAAAGACGATAAAATCGCTTCACGGGATTACGTGGTTGATACCGATGAAGGCCCGCGTGCAGATACCTCTTTAGAGGTGTTGAATAAGTTGAAGCCAGTATTTGCAGCCGATGGCGTCGTGACGGCAGGAAATTCTTCCCAAACTTCAGATGGTGCTGCCTTTGTATTAGTCGTCTCTGAAGCGAAGCTAAAAGAGCTGAATGTGGCACCTATTGCAAGAATGGTAAGCTACGGCGTAGCCGGAGTTCCACCGCGCATCATGGGAATTGGTCCCATTGAGGCAATTCCGAAAGCGTTGAAAATGGCTGGTTTAAAACAAGACGATATCGACCTAATTGAGCTCAACGAAGCTTTTTCTTCTCAGTCTTTGGCGATCATCCGTGAACTAGGTTTGGATACCAGCAAACTTAACGTAAATGGAGGTGCCATCGCACTTGGACATCCACTCGGATGTACCGGAGCAAAGCTTACCGTGCAGGTATTGCATGAAATGAAGCGTCGTCAAAATAAATATGGCATGGTTACGATGTGTGTGGGTTCGGGGCAAGGAGCTGCCGGTATATTTGAAATGCTATCCTAATAAGTTCCAAAGGTAAATTATAAATCTATGAGCAATAATAAAGCAATAAAGGGCGGAGAATTCGTGATCCGTGAAACATCTTATCAAGATGTTTTTATCCCGGAAGAATTTGATGAAGAAGCAAAAATGATCCGCCAGACTTGTTTGGACTTCCTGGATGCAGAAGTCTTGAACAATCTGGATCGTATCGATAAGCAAGAAGAGGGGCTAATGCAAGGGCTACTAGACAAGGCCGGAGAATTAGGTATGCTTGGTGTATCTATTCCAGAACAATACGGTGGATTTGGCAAAAACTTCAATACCTCCATGTTAGTAACCGATGCGGTTGGTGGAGGCCATAGCTTTGCCGTAGCACTCTCTGCTCATACTGGTATTGGTACTTTGCCCATTCTGTACTATGGTAATGATGCGCAAAAGGATAAATACATTCCTAAATTGACCACCGGAGAATGGAAAGCTGCCTATTGCCTCACAGAGCCAAACTCTGGTTCGGATGCTAATTCTGGACGCACATCTGCGAAATTAAACCCAGAAGGCACACACTATATCCTGAATGGGCAGAAGATGTGGATTACCAATGGTGGTTTTGCAGATGTCTTTATTGTTTTTGCCAAGGTGGACGACGATAAAAACCTAACAGCCTTTATTGTGGAACGTGAATTCGGCGGCATCACGATGAATCCCGAAGAGCATAAGTTGGGTATTAAAGGATCTTCTACACGACAAGTGTTTTTCAATGATTGTGCCGTGCCGGTTGAAAATATGCTTTCCGATCGGGAGAATGGGTTTAAGATTGCGGTAAACATTCTGAATATTGGCCGTATTAAATTGGGTGCTGCAACAATTGGTTCGTCGCGCTCCATTATTAATGCGTCTATTCGCTATGCGAACGAACGTGTACAGTTCAATCTGCCGATCTCTAAGTTTGGTGCTATTCGCTACAAATTGGCAGAAATGGCCACGCGGCTATATGCCAATGAGAGTGCTGCATACCGCGCTGGACAAAACATTGATGATGCTTACGATGCATTGATTGCCGATGGCATGGATGAAGCAAAGGCTAAATTGAAATCAGTAGAGCAGTTTGCTATCGAGTGTGCTATCATTAAAGTGTGGTGTTCGGAGATGCTCGACTATGTTGTAGACGAAGGCGTACAGATCTATGGTGGTATGGGCTATTCGGCAGATGCACCAATGGAAAGAGCCTACCGCGATGCCAGGATCAACCGGATTTTTGAGGGGACCAATGAGGTGAATCGCCTACTGGTTGTAGATATGCTTTTGAAACGCGCTATGAAGGGCGAAATCGATTTGATGGGACCAGCTACCGCGGTTGCCAACGAATTGATGGCAATCCCAGACTTCGGAGAAGAAGACACGACACCATTTGCAGCAGAGAAGAAAATCATCGCTAACCTGAAAAAAGCAGGCCTATTGGTGGCGGGAGCTGCGGTACAAAAACTGATGATGTCTTTGTCAAAAGAGCAGGAAATTTTAATGAACATCGCGGACATTATCGGATACGTCTATGTAGCGGAGTCTGTATTGTTACGGGTGGAGAAAATCCACCATACCAAAGGGGCAGAAGCTGCCGCATTACCATACGATATGGCACGCGTATACCTTCATTCGGTATTGGATAAGGTGGCGGTCGCTGGTAAAGAAGCATTGAACTCATTCGGTGAAGGCGATGAGCTACGTATGATGTTGGTCGGATTGAAGCGCTTTACCAAAGCAGAGCCGTTTAACATGAAGGAAGCTCGCCAACGTATTGCACGCAAATTGATAGACGATAATAAGTACGCTTTCTAGTTTAAGCAACCTTTTAATTATTGTCAAAAACCCTCTGTATAATAATCATACAGAGGGTTTTTGACAATAATTGTTGTGTGTAATCCGTATTCTTACTTTCAAAAGATAGCTTGGTCTTGATCGGTGTTTATAAACTGAGTTACTTATGCTGAAATAGGTTATACAAATGCCTGCTTAATGACTCGTCTGCTTAGAACTGCGAAATACAATAGACAAGTTTGCTATCAAAATTAAAACAGCACCAAACATGGAAAGAAGATAGAAACTCTCCTTAAAAAAGAACACGCCTATTAATAAGATCCATACCAAGCGGAAAAAGGAAGAAGGTATAACAGATTGAATTTGATCGGACCTTAAAGCTTGTGCAAAGGCCATTTGTGCCAGAGCCGTAAGACTACCGATAACAGCAAGCAAACCTAAGGTCGGCCAATCTAACCATTTCCAATCAGAGAGTACGAACGGAAAGGCTATTACCAGCTGAGTCAGACACAACCAGACGGAAATCGATATATTCGACTCTGTTTTGGTTAATAATTTGATAATAACAAAAATTCCAGCGTTAAAAGCAACAGAGGCAAAAGCAAACAATGTTCCATAACTCCAATTAAATACGGCGCCTTGTCCTTGCGATTGAACGACTAAAGTTGCTCCTATGAAAGCAACAACAAGGGCGATAGAGCTTAACAGGTTGCTCCGTTCCGGTAAAAATAGGGGAACCAATATCGCTGCCAAAACAGGCACCAATAAGCTGATTGTCCCGACCGTTAAAAAGGTTTCATATTTTAGCGCATAGGTATAGGTAAGCATCGCTCCTAAGCCGAATACCGCTCTTAGCATCAATAACTTTTTGTTCGTCACTCTTAAAGACATGATACCATGTTTAAAAACTAAGGGTAACATGAATACCAAGCCAAACGTATTTCTGAAAAAAACGATGTCAATCGGTTTCAATTCTGTGGTCAACATCTTTACTATCGCCTCCTGTGCAACATATAAAAACGAAGACACAGCCATCCAGAAAACACCATGTAGTGTCTGGTTTTGTTTAATTTTTTGCCATAATGAAAAAGAATTCCCCATGTTAAGTACGATATTCTGGAACTCCACTTTTCTGAGGGGGAACAAAACCATCTGGATTAGACATCACCTGATCATGGGTTTTAACGGGATCCACGAAAAGTGCTTTTAATTGACTTTTGTCAATCTGGGATGCATATCCCGAAGACAATCCATCATAGTCATCCGGCATACTTGTGGTGGTCGGAAACAACAAACGATCTGAAAATAATCGGCCGCTCCATACATCATTTGAATCCTTTATAAATTGAGTTTTTTGAAGGTCAATCAACGAAGTTACCGGAGCATCAATCGGAAAGCGAAGGCTGTTTTCTGCCGCAGGAAAATCATTTTTCAATACCCAGTCAACCAGAAATTCTTGTCGCTTATTCATTTCTTCATCATTGTAACACGCAGACATGATCACAGGAATCGCCACTCCTCCGGCATCTCGATAGCTTAAAATAAATTCCAATCTTTTTTTCAATTGCGCATTATTGTCCAAGCCGCTCAACGAAATACGCATTTCTGCTTTATTTTCGACAAAGCCTTTCATTAAAGACTCATCTATTGCACGGAATGCTTTGGATATAAAAATCATTAATAACCCTTTATCTCGGACGATTCGTGTTAGCTCAAGGCCTTTTTCCCAATTCCAGGACGGATCACTATTCCAACCATTTCGAATATACCTTTGAGTAGTCGGCAATTTATCAATATCCTGCTCAACAAGCGATTTATTTAATGTGTTTTCTACGCGCACACCAAAATCTATACCCTGCCCCCAGAATGCTTTGGCGGCAAAGCACGTTCCATAACAGGCTTGTTTAGCAGACAGACAACCCGATACCAAGTCGCTAGTAATGCTATTGTTTGGCAATCCGCCAGCCATGCCTACCCGGATAGGTATTCCGTCGGGAGCTTTCAAAGCACGTTGAGGGATGTACGTTTCGTTGCTTTCCTGAATCAGGGAAGTGATTTGTTCAGAACGATGCTTGGGAAGCATTAATTGTTCTATGTCTCTGGTCAACATAAGATTTATGGTTAATGATAAAACAATTTATGTAGAGATGTTAAATTACAGAATCACACGGCCAGTTATTTTTGTGTGAAATTCGGGATCTGGATAGATCTTTAACGCTTTTAAAAACCGAATCCCACCATAGGATTCTCGTCTATGTAAGAGTTGCGTATTATCATATAATATCGTGTCACCGCTCTTCCAATCGTGTTTATAGATATTGTCAGGATGTAATATCACCTCTAACAATTCCTCTTTCTTGTGGGGCTGTACATTTAAATCGGAGTCTAATAAATCGATGGTGTTTTCACTGACGTATACGTAAGCTTTATGGGTAAGTGGGTTTGTCAATATAACAGGATGCGCAATTTTTTGATGCAGGATATTATCATGAAACGTGGCAGGTAATCTGGAACTCAAAAGGGGTCGCATCATTTCTATAAACTCCTGACTAAAAAAATCGGTAGTCGTACTAACGAAGCTCGTCTGGCCCTCGATCTCAGGAGGGATGAGACAAAATAAAACACCTATTGATGCCGGATTTTCACGAAATTCTTGGTCAGAATGCCAAAAATCGGTTGTGTTATTATGAAAACCTATATAATTTCCATCCTGATCTTTTAAGTTAGTGATATAACCAACTTCCTTATATTGCCTGCCGTGGTTAATTTTACTTGCGGACGGTTCCAGTTTGCCATTGCCAACTTTTTCGGCAAAACTTACTAGATCTTTATCGTCCAATGCTTGATTTCGGAAAATAATCAGAGATTCCTGAGCCAATAGCTGTTTGATAAATTGAATTTCATCTGCGTTTAATTCCTTTAAATCGACGCCATTGATTTCAATGCCGATATTGTTTAATCGACGAGAAATCCCGAAACTTTTAGCCCCTTCATACTCCAGTGTTTCCACAATTTTTTTCATAATGTTATTTTTAGGTAAGAACAGAGATCCGTTGTTTATTCGAAAAAGTCTTCAACTGTGCATGTAAAGTTTGACAGGTTTCAATATTATGTCCAGCTGATTATTTTTCAATCTTGGGCCAGCCGGGTGAGTGGAACCGCACAGTTTAATATCAGTGCCATTACTCAAAATATGGTATCAAAATCACGCCACTTTTTCACAGATCAGCGACTATTTTTTTAAATTAATTAGTGTAGAATAAAATTATTTAAAAAAAATCGACACTTGTGTAGGTTTTCGAAGAATTAATATATTCTTAATAATGTGAATACAGAAGGAGGTGTAAATTTAAACGGCATGCAACAGCGGTACGTTATTATATCTAGAAAGAGCCTGACAACGTGTTTCTGCTTGGAAAAATATGTCCTCTGCAATGAGGCATACAATCCTTAGCTATGAAAAATAAATTATGCTCAAATTAAAGAATATCTCCTACACATTGCCCGACGGCAACGCGCTGCTGTCCGGAATAGACCTCACCTTACTTGCTCATGAAAAAGTTGGCCTCGTCGGCAAAAACGGGGCTGGGAAATCATTGCTGTTGAGTGTGATGAATAAAAAGATCCAACCTTAGGAAGGAAAGATCATCCAATGGGCAAACAGGTTTATTTGGTTCCTTAGCACGTTGGCCAGTTTGATCAATTAGACGGTAGCGGAAGCGCTGGGAGTACAACCTAAGCTTAGGGCGCTGCACGGATATTCTTCAGGGTGAGGTTGAATATCATTTCTGTCTTTGTGGAGGGGTTGGGTATCACACAAAAACAGAGTTTTTCGAGCAAATAAAGTACACGTGATTTCCATAAATCAGCAGGTTTGCTCTTCAACATCAAAAAGAGAGGTCTATGCATAAGTATAGACCTCTCTTAAACTTATTTTTTGGATCTTATCCTCCAAACTCCATTAAATACGCTTTCAGGAATTCATCCAGCTCACCATCTAACACGGCCTGCGTATTGGATGTTTCCTTGTTGGTTCGGAGGTCTTTAATTAGCTTGTAGGGGTGAAGCACATAATTTCGAATTTGCGATCCCCATTCTATTTTCTTTTTCGAACCTTCTATCACAGCAGTAGCTTCCTCGCGTTTGCGCATTTCAATTTCGTATAATTGAGATTTTAGCAATCGAAGGGCATTTTCTTTATTCTGTAATTGAGAGCGTGTTTCCTGGTTTTTGATAATAATACCTGTCGGCTTATGATGCAATCGCACAGCTGTTTCTACCTTGTTCACGTTTTGTCCTCCAGCACCACCGGCCCGGAAAGTATCCCATTCGATTTCTGAATCTTTGACGTCGATTTCGATATTATCATCCACTAATGGATACACATAAACAGAAGCAAAAGACGTATGTCGCTTTGCATTGGAATCAAACGGAGAGATCCGTACCAGACGATGCACGCCATTTTCTCCTTTCAAATAGCCATACGAGAAGTTGCCGGAAAATTGTAAGGTGACCGATTTAATACCGGCGACATCGCCGGCCTGATAATCTTGCTCCGTGACTTTGCAGCCATGTTTCTCACCCCACATAATGTACATACGCATCAACATCGCTGCCCAATCGCAGCTTTCGGTACCACCGGCACCCGCTGTAATCTGCAAGATCGCATCCAGCTGATCTTCCTCGGCGCTTAGCATATTTTTGAATTCCAGCTCTTCGACATTCTCCAAGGCAATTTGATATTGCTCATCAAGCTCTTGATCCGTCGCATCACCACTCTGGAAAAAATCATACATTACTGCTGTATCATCTACTGCAGCAGACATTTCATCAAACTGATCCGTCCATACCTTGGTATTCTTAATAGACAAGAGTACCCTTTCGGCAGCCTTACTATCATCCCAGAAATCTGGGCGTAGCGTAATCTCGGTCTCTTCTTCTACTGATTTTTTTCGGACATCAATGTCAAAGATGCCTCCTTAGGGACGTAACACGATCCCTCAAGTCTTGAATTTGTTCTTTTGTCATGCTTTTGCGTTTTACAAGAGTACAAAGATGTTCATTTAGGTACGAAAATCAAAAGAAGTAAGACCAAAGGGTTGGAGCAATACCAAAACCCACCAATAATTGCCCATTTTTACGTAAGTTTGGCTATAATAAAAGAATAAAGTTTATGCTACCTAAAATTGATTTTACAACCACCACTGCGTACAAATATCTTGTAGACCACTTTATAGATATTAATAAACATACTATTAAAGACCTTTTCACGCAAGATGCAGATCGCTTCGGTAAGTTCTCCATCTATTTTGGAGATATCTTGTTAGATTATTCTAAAAACCGGATCAACGATGAGACGAAAGCGCTACTGATTCAGCTAGCTCGGGAGTGTAAATTGGAGGAAGCTATCAAGGCGATGTTTTCTGGCGAAACTATTAACGAGACAGAGGGTCGGCCGGTACTGCATACAGCATTGCGCAATCGCAGTAATAGTCCGGTGCTGGTAGACGGAAAAGATGTGATGCCACAGGTGAACGCTGTTTTAGAACAGATGAAAGCTTTTTGCGAGCAAATACATTCTGGCAGTTGGAAAGGGTTTACGGGTAAGGAGATTACCGATGTCGTTAATATTGGTATTGGCGGTTCTGACCTAGGACCAGTAATGGTTACCGAAGCGCTCAAGTCCTACAAAACGCAGATCAACTCCCATTTTGTATCTAATGTTGATGGCACGCACATCGCAGAGGTGCTGAAAAAAGTAGATCCAGAAACGACCTTATTTCTGATCGCTTCCAAGACATTCACGACGCAAGAAACGATGGCGAACGCTAATTCTGCCAAAGAATGGTTTTTGGCAGCAGGAGCGTCACAGGCAGACGTAGCGAAGCACTTTGCGGCATTGAGCACGAATGCATCTGCCGTAGCAGAATTTGGTATCGATACCGACAATATGTTTGCCTTTTGGGACTGGGTTGGTGGACGTTACTCTCTATGGTCTGCTATCGGATTATCCATTGCATTAAGCATCGGTTTTGATCATTTCGAAGAACTATTGGCTGGAGCACACGAGACAGATGTTCATTTTCAGAAAGTAGATTTTGAAGAGAATATCCCTGTAATCTTAGCCTTGCTAGGTGTGTGGTATAATAATTTCTTCCAATCGGAGAGCCATGCTATCCTGCCTTACGATCAATATCTACATCGCTTTGCTGCTTACTTTCAACAAGGTGATATGGAAAGTAACGGGAAATATGTGGATCGCAATGGCGCGCGTGTGGAGTATGAAACCGGCCCTATTATCTGGGGAGAACCAGGCACCAATGGGCAGCATGCGTTCTATCAGCTCATTCATCAGGGAACGAAATTAATTCCTTGTGATTTTATCGCACCCGCTATATCGCACAACCCGATTGGTAATCACCATACGCTACTGTTGTCCAACTTTTTCGCTCAAACCGAAGCGTTGATGAATGGCAAGGAAGAAGATGTGGTGGTGGCAGAATTGCAGAAGGCAGGAAAGTCCGCAGAAGATATAGAGAAGTTGAAGGCTTTCAAAGTGTTTGAAGGAAACCGACCGAGTAATTCATTCTTGATCAAGAAAATTACACCGCATACTTTGGGAGCCCTAATTGCGCTCTACGAGCATAAAATTTTTGTGCAAGGTGTTATATGGAATATATTCTCTTTCGATCAATGGGGGGTAGAATTGGGTAAACAACTGGCAAATCAGATATTACCGGAGTTAAACAGTGAAGATAACATCACTTCACACGATAGTTCTACAAATGGCCTGATTAATCAGTATAAAAAGTGGCGCTAAGACAGAATTATTGTAAAAATAAAGACACAATGTTCTTATTGTGGTCGCTATTTCCGACTTTTAGAGCGAACTCATGACGAAAATCATGAGTTCGCTGCTTTTAACCTTTAACATTACCATTATGAAAAGCCCCTTGAGGTCAAAACTTAAAAACAATGGCGCACGCTTGCTAGTTGGCGCGATATGGCTGACAGGTATTTCTGTTGGACACGCACAGCGCGGTCGTGCACAAGCAGAAATGCCAATTACAGATCCAATTATCCAACAAATTGTAAACGAAGCTAATAATAATTCTCAGTTGGAGGATTTGGCTTTCGAATTACTGGATGTCGTTGGCCCCCGTTTGGTGGGTACGCCACAGATGACTAAGGCAAATGATTGGACTGTCGAGAAATTTCAAAGCTGGGGAATTAAGGCCGAAAAACAACAATTTGGCGAATGGCATGGTTGGGAACGTGGCATTTCACATATTGATATGGTGCATCCTCGTGTCAAAACTTTGGCCGGAACACAATTAGCTTGGAGCCCAAGTACGAACGGCAAAGCGGTAGAGGCAGAGGTAATCACCATGCCTCAGTGGAAAGATTCGTTGGATTTCCGGAAATGGTTGCCACAAGTAAAAGGTAAATATGTGATGATTTCACAACCGCAGCCCACCGGCCGCCCGGATTATAACTGGACAGAATATGGAACACCAGAGTCCATCGCAAAAATGAAATCTCAACGCGATTCTTTAACGACGATTTGGAATGCGAATGTAGCCAAAACTGGTTTTTCTGCGAACTCCTTACCGTCGATTCTAGAAGAGGCGGGTGCAGTAGGTATTCTTACAAGCTACTGGTCCTGGGAATTTGGGGCTAACAAAATCTTTGGTGCACGTTCTAAAATGGTACCTTCACTCGATATCTCCTTAGAAGACTACGGTATTCTACATCGACTGGCCGAGCGCGGACATAAACCAAGAATTCAGGTCGAAACCGCTTCGAAGTCTTTGGGCGTAGTACCATCTTTCAATACCATTGCGGAAATCAAAGGGACAGAATTTCCAGATGAATATGTGATCCTATCGGCGCATTTGGACTCCTGGGAGGGAGGTTCTGGCGCGACTGATAACGGTACAGGTACGGTCACCATGATGGAAGTCGCCCGTGTGCTGAAGAAGATTTTGCCGAATCCGAAGCGTACCATTTTGATCGGATTATGGGGTAGCGAAGAGCAGGGCTTGAATGGTTCTCGCGCATTCGTTATTGATAATCCAGATATCGTAGAAAAAACACAAGCGGTATTTAATTTAGATAATGGTACCGGGCGTGTGGTTAATATCGACGGATCGGGTTTCGTGCACTCTTATGACTATCTAGGCCGTTGGTTATCTGCCGTGCCGAGTAATATTACTAAAGAAATTAAAACTACCTTTCCTGGAAATCCGGGCGGGGGCGGCTCAGATCATGCCTCCTTTGTGGCGGCTGGCATTCCGGCTTTTATGCTGAGTTCTCTATCTTGGGGGTATTTTAGCATTACCTGGCATACCAATCTCGATACCTATGATAAATTGGTGTTCGATGATTTGAGGAGCAATGTTATTCTGACGGCCACCATGGCTTATAAGGCCTCTGAAGAGCCCGAATTGGTCGACCGTGAGCAACGTGTGATGCCTGCAGGACGTAACGGGCAGCCAAACCCTTGGCCAACGATTCGCCAGCCAAGACGTACTGGAGTAGGTTATTAGTAAGAATCATGTGTAGCTGATACGCAAACATTTTGCCCAGGAGGCTGTTCAGGATACTGTGCAGCCTTTTCGAGTAAATGAATTATGGCATCAGCTCGAAAATGCACCCGGGGTAAGATTTGGGAATTAGTTAATAAATCTTAAATGGAAGCTTACTTGGTAGATAATTCATTAAATTTACACAAGTAATCCCCCGGCACATCGCAAAATGTTTCCTATCTTGGTGAAAGATAGTGCGTGCAAAAGGTTCGGATTTTAATTCTTAGAATGATACATTTAAATCAGACAGTATATATGTTTAAACAGTTATTAGTTTCGTTGGTGTTAGTGTCGGTATTGGCCTGTGGATCGAAACCTAGAGTAAGTCTGAATGAGGGGGAGGCCTTAAAACCTTCAGCGCAGCACGAGGTTATTGCCAAAGAGGTTGCCAATATTTTGGAGAATATCAGTTACAAGAAAGTAGCTATGGGCGATTCTCTTTCGAATATCGTTTATACCAACTTATTGAATAGCGTAGATATGGGCAAGGTGTACTTGCTACAATCCGATATCGATGATTTTGAACAGTTTCGCAATTCTATCAGTCAGGATTTCAAAGACGGCGATTTATCCGCCCCCTTCTATATGTTTAATCAATATGCAAAGCGCTATATTGAGAGTATGGAATATGCGCTATCTCAAGTAGATGTGGAGCATGATTTTACCATAGAAGAAGAATATATCAACAATAGGGAGAAGCTGGGTTGGTTCAAAACTCAGGATGAGCTGAAAGACCAATGGCGTAAACGTGTGAAGTATGACCTGCTAAACCTAAAGCTTATCGGTAGTGACACCACTAGCATGGATAAGCATAAAGAGGTGTTGCGATCTCGCTACAAAAACCTAATCTCTCAAGCTAAGAAGATTGATTCCAATGAGGTGTTTCAAGTGGTGATGGGTTCATTAACCGATGCGGTAGATCCTCACACTACTTATTACAATCCATTCTTTGCACAAGCATTTAACGAAAGTATGTCTAACACGCTAGAAGGTATTGGTGCCCAGCTGATGATGGAGAATGAGACCGTTAAAATCACTGACATAATCGCTGGAGGACCAGCTTTTAAAGATAAGCGACTGAAGATCAATGATCGTATTATTGGTGTTGCCCAAGGCGATGGAGATTTTGAAGATATCATAGGATGGCGATTGGATGCTGCGGTATCGAAGATTAAAGGTCCTAAAGGAACGGTAGTTCGTTTGCGCGTAATCCCGGCAGGTCAGGATTTGACTGCACAGCCGAAGATTGTCGAGCTTACTCGGGATAAGATTGTCTTGGCAGAAGGATCTGCAAAATATGAAATCAAAGAGGTAAAAGGCGATGACGGTGCTAACTACAAAGTTGGCGTGATCAGCTTGCCAAAATTCTATATTGATTTTGAGGCATTGCGTCGTCGTGATCCAAATTATAAGAGCGCTACGCGAGATATTCGGTATATACTGGATACGTTGAAACAAAAAGATGTGCAGGCAGTCGTGTTGGATTTGCGAAATAATGGTGGTGGTTCTTTGCAAGAAGCGATCGAGCTGACTGGTCTATTTATTGATCAGGGTCCTGTGGTACAAGTGAAGGATGTACGCAACCGCGTAGAGATCAATAGCGATCGTGAGCCAGGTGTTTCTTGGGATGGTCCGCTAGGAGTCATGGTAAATAGGTTCTCGGCGTCGGCTTCAGAAATCTTCGCTGGTGCTATTCAGGATTACGGGCGAGGCGTAATCTTAGGCTCTACGACCTTTGGTAAAGGTACCGTGCAGTCTGCTTTAGATATGTCTCGATTTATCAGTACCACCAGCCGTCTGTTGCTGAAAGCATCGGATGCGAGTGAAAGCAAAAATGAAAACATTCCAGCGGGTGCGCCCGAGTTCGGTCAGATCAATGTGACAATGGGTATGTATTACCGTGTGAGTGGAAGCAGTACACAGCATCGTGGCGTAGAAGCGGATGTGTCATTCCCATCCCAGTTCTCTGCAGATAAATTTGGCGAAAGCTCTGAGCCATCTGCGTTGCCTTGGGATTCCATTAAAATGGCTCCATTTAAGCCGGTGGCTGATTTAAAAACGGTAAATAAAGCCTTGAACGAAAAGCATCAAAAACGCATTGAGAAATCTCCTGCATATGGCTTTCTTATGGAAGATATCAAGAAGTTTAATGAAGAAGATTCCATTCCTAAAGTGAGTTTGAATGAAGTCAAGTTGAAAGCCGAGCGGGATAAATTCCGAAAAGATAATCGAGACCGTATTAACCAACAGAGAGCTTACCTAGGTATGCCATTGTGGGAAGAAGGCAAGCCACAGCCACAGCATGAGTTCGACTTCATTCTGGATGAAAGCCTGACAGTGATGACAGATTACATCCGCTTGAAGAAATAAAACGTGTTACATCTCATTGCGCGAAGCGCAATGAATCAGATATAGTGCAAAGACAAAGCGCTTCTCAAATAATTTGAGAAGCGCTTTGTCTTTGTCAAGTAGTCTTATTAAGACTGGCGCAACTTAAAATAGCTTTTCTCGCAATTTCCAGTATTGCACTAGCTCTTCTTTGGCCTCTTCGAATTGGGATAATGCAATATGAACTTCGCCTTTCTTATCACGAATCGCTAATTCTAGCAGCGGATCTTGATCATCAACCGCCAACTTCTCTGCTCTAGCAAATTCCAATAAAGCAATTTTGTAGTTTTTTTGTGCAAGTTTGGAAGAGGCAAGCATGTATTCAATCTTGCCAAGATCCTGCCGGAAGTTTCTGGCTGTAGCCAGGTCCCGGGCTTGTATTAAGAACCACTGCGCTTCGGTATGCTTATCATGCATCTGATAAATGGTAGCGAGTAGCTGCCAAGCCAATACCTTACTCTGCGGATCTTTCGCGCGATTGTACAAAGGAATCGCTTTGCGGATGATAGAATTTTCGGCTAGTTTGTAATCTTTGAGATATGCTTGTACTAAGGCGATTTTCATCCAACTGTTTGCCTGCTCCACCATTGATGCACGCTTGTCCAATTTAGCCAACAAGCGCTCTTGCAAAGCAGCTGCTTCGCGATAGTTGCGATTAAATAGGTATACATCTGCCAAATTACGTTGCAAAGCTGAAAAATCACCCTCCATTACAGCGCCATTTTCTAGATCAACGGCACCAATCAACAAGCCCACAGCCTGCGGTACGTAACGCTTGTTAAGAGATTGCCAGGCATACTCATTCAAGAGCGCGGCCGCCAGTGCCGTATTGCCAAGTGAAGTTTCCTGATGTATTGCTTTGTTCCACTCTTCGTTATTAGCAGGTAAAGGCTGATAGAGTTGACCCACTAAAGGCCTTTTGCTGGTAAACCGAAATTCGGTAAGCAGATCCTGAAACTGCATAGCACGTTCGATAGAGTCTTGAAAAGATTTCTTATCGGCATAGTCGTCTATTAAAATTTCCTTTTCTGTACGCGGGGCAGGAAGAAAATAGGCCTTCGGCCCAATTCCATCAAATGCGCGATTGTATTTTAGGTCTTCGCCTATCGGTTTTGCCGATTGAGCATGTACGCCGCTTATGATGCAAAGCGAGCCGACCGTAACAAATATTTTCTGTATGTGCTTCATCGTTCTTAAGCTAAGGTACAAAAGTATTGAGTAAGTTAGCAGTGTTTTGATGAGAAACAAAATGCACAATTCAGATGAAAATCTGTTAACTTAGGCAGGCACAAGTAGCGCTCAAAAGCATAGGAAGAGAAGATGACAACGAAGATACCTTTAGCAGAACGAATGCGTCCAAAACACCTTTCCGACTACATCGGGCAAAGTCATATCGTAGGTGAAGGAGCAGTACTGCACAACGCAATTCAGCAGAAAAACATTCCCTCCATGATTCTTTGGGGCCCACCGGGAGTGGGTAAGACTACGTTAGCGCTACTCTTTGCCAAAGAGATTGATCGGCCTTTTTTTAGCTTAAGTGCAATTCAAGCCGGTGTTAAAGAAGTAAGGGAGGTCATCGAAAAGGCGCGTCAACTTTTTGAATTTAATCAAGAGCGACCAATCCTGTTTATTGATGAGATCCACCGTTTTTCGAAGTCACAGCAAGATTCCTTATTAGGTGCTGTAGAGAAAGGACTAGTTACGCTAATTGGTGCGACCACAGAGAACCCGTCTTTCGAAGTAATTAGCGCTTTGCTCTCCAGATGTCAGGTGTATGTGTTGGAGTCACTTTCTGAAGAACAATTGGTATCGATTATTCAACACGCATTGAGTACCGACGAGACACTTCGCGAACAACAGCTCGAGATAAAAGAATATGAAGCCCTGCTGCGATTGTCTGGAGGAGATGCCCGTCGATTGCTCAATGTATTAGAATTGGTGGCGCAGGCTGCGGATCAACAGAAAGTAGTAATTGATAATGATTTTGTACTGAAACAAGTACAGCAAAATATGGCTCGGTATGATAAAACCGGTGAACAGCATTATGATATCATCTCTGCATTTATAAAATCCATTCGCGGTAGCGACCCCAACGCTGCGGTATACTGGCTGGCACGAATGATTGCTGGAGGGGAAGACCCGAAATTTATCGCCCGTCGCTTGCTGATTTTAGCGTCAGAAGATATTGGTAATGCTAATCCGAATGCGCTGTTACTGGCGAACAACTGTTTTCAGGCGGTGAATGTGATTGGCTGGCCAGAATCCAGAATAATTTTATCGCAAACCGTTACCTACCTGGCCAGCTCTGCGAAGAGCAATGCATCTTACGAGGCCATTAACCAAGCGCAGGCATTGGTCAAACGTACGGGAGATTTATCCGTTCCGCTCCATCTGCGTAATGCACCGACAAAATTGATGAAGGAATTGGACTATGGTACAGAATACCAGTATGCACACGCCTTTCCTGGCAATTTTGTAAATCAGGAATTTATGCCAGAGGAGTTGTCAGGCACGAAATTATATGACCCCGGCCATAATTTGGCCGAGGATAAAGTGCGTCAATCGTTGCGCGATAAGTGGAAAGGTAAGTACCGGTATTAGCCTGCTTAGAATAGCTTTTCCGGGTAGGTACCTAACCGAATTAATTCGGAAATACTTTCTTGTACAATGGGTTTGTCTTCCTTATACGTAACGCCGAACCATTTAGACGAGGTTGGTATTACTTTGAAATCTGCCAGGCCACGTTTCACCATGTAATCGGGGATGGTTGGAATAAAGAATTCTGATTTGGGATTGTCGGCATTCTGCTCCACAAAATCAGGAAACAACTCCTGAAGAACGTTGAAAATATGCGGAGTAAAACCCCAAAAGTTCATGGATACACGCGTGTCGAATGGTAGCTCATATTGCACATTGTCTTCTTCATATACAATCTTGGTATTGTCGGATTCGCCTTTCACATAATAAATGTTAGTACGCTCTGTTACAGACTTCATATTACCTTCTGCATCCACTTCACAAACACCACGAGAAACATATCCATAATCAGACATCGTGTTCCCTAACTGGAAGCCCATCAATGCCATATTGCTATCTGATACATCGTCTGTAAGAAACTTAGCCATTTTATCAAAGGCATCAAATCCGTAAAAATCGTCGGCGTTGATAACACAGAAGTTTTCCTGAACCTGCTCCTTCGCAGACATAACAGCGTGCGCCGTACCCCATGGTTTCGTGCGCTCGATTTCACGCTCAATACCAAATCGGCGAAGGTCAAAGCTTTGAAAAGCGTAAGCAACATCAATCTTGCCACGCAACTTTTCGTCGAAGGTATTCCGCATCACTTCTTCAAACTCCTCGCGGATTACGAAAACGACCTTACCAAAGCCAGCACGGATAGCATCGAAGATAGAATAGTCTATGATCGTCTCATTATGTGGGCCGAAGCCGTCAACTTGTTTCAGAGAGCCATAACGGCTAGCCATTCCGGCTGCTAGTACTACGAGAGTGGGTTTGTTCATGAGTTGCCTTTGTTTCTTTTATTAAACTTTATCTTCAAGCAAAGTGCCAAAGATAAAACATTATATCATGACATATAAATTTTGTTAATTTTGTTATGAATAGGCCATATAGATAGATGTTTAAACGTCTTTGGCGGAAATTTTGCTAGATAGATAAGTAAGGAGAGAAGATCCTAACGATTCCACTGACTATTAGTGTAGAATGGTACAGTAGAAGATTAAACAAATTAGGCATACTCGCCTAAAACATTCCGCTCTTTCAAACGTAACTAGTTAGATAGAAAGGGATAGCATCGCTCCTTAGGGGCGATGATGCCTTTAAGGGTGGAATAACGATAACACATATAATTAGAGATATCAATAAAATCAAATATTATGGGAAATCAAGCTTTAGAGCAAGGGTTTAATGAAATTTTAGAAGGTAACAAGGGTTGGGTAGACTTTGTCAGCAAAGATACATCCGGACGGTTCGATCAATTATCGAGAGGGCAAAGTCCAGAGATCTTATGGATTGGTTGCGCAGATAGTCGGGTTCCTGCCAACGAAATTACGGGTCGTAAGCCCGGCGAAGTATTTGTACATCGCAACATTGCTAATATGTGCGTACACTCCGATATGAGTATGCTTTCCGTATTGGATTACGCCGTAAATGTATTAAAGATAAAACATATTGTCGTTGCAGGCCACTATGGATGCGGTGGTGTGGCAGCCTCTTTAAGTCGCAAACAATTTGGTATCATTGACAACTGGTTGTGTCATATAAAAGATGTATATCGCCTCCATTCGGAAGAGATTGATGGTATAACGGACGAAGAAAAGCGGGTAGATCGTTTGGTAGAGCTAAATGTGAAAGAGCAGGTATTTAACTTATGCACGACTTCGATTGTTCAAAATGCTTGGAAAAACGGACAGGATCTAGCGGTTCACGGTATGGTGGTGAACATCGGAACTGGGGAACTGATTAATCAGGAATGTACCTTTGATTCTAATGAGGATTTAGGTAAAGTATTTGCCTACCAATAGGCTCATTGAATTCCTGAAATGTACATAACGAGGCTGTCTAAAAGAAGCATTTTTTATCTTCAATGTCCTTCTTTTTAGACAGCCTCTTCTTTTATCTTCTAACCTCCCCGCTATGGGTTACGGATATGCCGTAAGGATTAGCAAATTGATCTAATAGTACCGAGAGTTCCCCACGAGTAATTGGACGCTCAGGGTCGTATGAACCCTCAAATTGAAGTTTTCTGCTCCATTCTTCCGCAATCTGTCTGTTGACCTCCTGACCACGGACTCCCAGAAATTTTACTAACTCTATGGCATCTTTCCACAATAACTCTTCTCCACCATGATCGATGAACCAAAGTTGGCTACGGGAGTAAAGCTGATCCAGCACCGGTTGGATTTCTGCATAATGCACCTTTTTCTGTGGTTTAAAACGGTGATCGTCCAGTGCAAATAATCCGGTTAGATAGATTTTCTGCCAGCTATTGAAATGTGGATCTTCGGTGGCCACATCTACAGCAGGGAATAGGCGGCTTTGGTAAGTCAGTAGCTCCGATTGCAATTTGCGGAGATCTATTTTATCTACAGTTGTTCTAAAAAAAGCAGTATATGCTGCTGCAGCCCCTATAGCTTGCCCAAACTGCATGCGTAAGCCGATGTTTTCGGGACTTGACGCTAACGCGTGTAGTGGATATAGGGTGAAAAAATTATTTTTAACGTTATCGAACACCTGTTTTGCAGTTAATAGGTGTATCTCTCCTCGATCTTCGCCTACGGCTAGGATAGTACGTGTCGTTTGTAGATTACCCATGTGGCCCTCTTCAGTATGTTCTTGTTGCCTGTCCAGTGTTGGAATCCTAATCATTAATGTTTGCTTTTCTGAAGCATCAACGATGGATCGTAAGTCATAACGTTTACGATTACTTAACAGTACTTGCCATCCTCTCCGACCCAAAGAAATCTTGTTGACAGTTGTCTGTTGGAAAATCGTAAGTTGAGGCACCTTTTGTAGCAAGACTTCAGCAGCCTGCCACAATTGCCCAGGTGTAATATGCTTTTTGACGAGCGCTGCTACGCTATCGTTCGGTTCATTGTGTTGACCCGTTTCCATCAATAGCTTCATCCAGATGCCGCCATCCAAGTGATAGTCTGATGGAATGCTCCATGCCTCATCTGTATTCATTGCCGAATGTGCATCCCCAGGTGTTACCCAAATGGTAGGGACATTCGAAAGTGCACTCTGCAAGGCCGCGCTAAAGGCTTCCGCCCCTTCACCATATACCAATAGCAAAGGCTTCTTTTGCTTATGCTGTCCAAATAATGCGGCAGGCAGAATACAACAAGCCAACAACAATAGCTTCCAGTTCATAAACGTTTTATTTTAGAGAAATAAAGTTCACTATTAATACTGACCTATTCAAGCTTGCATGTAGAATTTGATGTTTAACTTTCAGTTTTCCCTAAAAACCCGAACCGCTCCAGGTTGCAAAAATGTGTTTAGATCAATCTTTACTGTTAATGCTTTTGTACAATGACATATCATTGCTAAGGACGTTGTTTATGACTAGTGCGATGCCCAAGTGTAGCGTAATAAAGGACGAACAAATAACTTGGAAAGACAATCCAATAAGCTTGTGTATTGCCAATAAGTTGTGATAATTGGCCATAAGCTAAAGGTAGAACAGCCCCTCCGGCAATACCCATGACCAAGAGTCCAGATGCTGACGGTGTCAGCCGGCCCATTCCTCTCAACGCTAGAGGCCATATCGCTGGCCATACCAGGGAATTGGCCAGACCTAGCATAGCGACAAAAGCCAAAGACACCATACCGGTAGTGCTGACTATTATAACTGTAAAAATCATACCTAGTATGGCGCACCATTTTAGAGCCACCTCCTGCGCGATAAATCTTGGGATCGCCCATATTCCTATTAGATAGCCGCTAATCATGGCGCTCATGGTCAATCCAGTAAAAAATTTGGCTTGGGAGAGTGGAATCCCCAAGGACTTGCCGTAAGCAATAATAGTGTCTCCGGCAATTACCTCAACGCCTACGTACATGAATAAAGCAATAAAACCCAGCACAATTTGCCGATGAGCCCATATGCTGTTTCTCTCTGGTGCTTCTGAAAGAGAATCCTCAACCTCTTCTTCAGGAGGCTCTACTTCTGGTAGGTTAGATTTAATAATAAAGTAGGCTAGGATTGCCAAAACCAGCACAATACCCATGTATGGATGCACCACCTGAAGCGCTACCGCATCCAAAGCTGCCTTGTGTTCTGATTTGCTAAGCGAATTAACCTGACTCGCGATTTTATCTGCTTCGTCCAAGTTCAAGAAAAAACCAAGCACAATTGGAGCAGCAGCGCCAGCGAGCTTATTGAAGATACCCATGATAGAGATACGCTTTGCCGCCGATTCTACCGGCCCTAGGATGGTTATATATGGATTGGACGCTGTCTGCAGGATGGCCAGACCTCCTCCAATCGTAAATAGCCCCAGCAAAAATAGCTCATAGGCTCTGAGAAAAGCCGCCGGAATAAATAGTGCAGCGCCCAAAGCCATGATAGCCAAAGAGATACCCATGCCTTTTTTAAACCCATATCGCTTTAGGACTTTTGCTGATATCGGAGCCATGACGAGGTAGGAGATATAAAAAGCGAAGGTGACCAGGTAGGATTGTGTCTCGCTAAGCTCACAGGCGATCTTTAGGTATGGGATCAATAAGGAATTTAGCCAAGTGACAAACCCAAAGATAAAAAATAGTGACCCGATAATAATCATTGGACCTAAAGTCGATGAGGGTTGTTGTGTAGGTATAATTTTCATACGAAGTGTAATCTGGATTTGCTATATACAAGTGGTAAGATTACGAAATATTTTGAAGTCTATACCCCCTCTCCAAAAAATCAATCGTTTGTGTGCATTTTTTAGTCGCTTACTGGATGTTCCGATTTTATAATTAGAGCTAAAAAATACTATCGCTCGTGTTTGTATTGTTAGAGAGGGATCCATGCTTGCGCATCAAATATTCGACAAATTGTATTGGAGTTCGATTCCAGGGATTGTATATGTCGATATACCAAAAGAAAGATTAGATCCTGATGTAACCGTTATTGCGCTACTGCTGGACGGACCAATCGAACTATATAAAGGAGAAGTGTCGGCATTAGAAAGTAATCTGTAACGCTATTTTCTGTTATTTCATTTGTTTAGGGTATAGCGTTAATCTCATTGAATTCCCTAAATTTGCAAGATGTTAGAGGAAGAAAAATCACTGAATTTTATCGAAGAAATCATCGAAGAGGATCTTCGGGAAGGTAAGAACGATGGACGTGTATTGACCCGTTTTCCGCCGGAACCGAATGGTTACCTGCATATTGGTCATGCTAAATCTATCTGTTTAAACTTTTCGGTAGCCAACAGGTATAAGGGGCAAACTAATCTACGCTTCGACGATACCAATCCGGTAACCGAAGATGCGGAATATGTAGAAAGCATCAAACAGGATATTCAGTGGTTAGGCTTCCAATGGGCAAATGAATTATACACCTCTGATTATTTCGATCAGCTTTACGAACTTGCGGTGTCGTTGATTCGCCAGGGATTGGCTTACGTGGATGATAGTACGGCAGAGGAAATTGCAGCTGCTAAAGGTACGCCTACCGAACCTGGTGTGCCTACGCCATACCGCGATCGATCGATCGAGGAAAACTTGCAATTATTTCAGGAAATGCGTGACGGTGTCTATCCTGATGGCGCAAAGGTATTGCGCGCTAAAATTGATTTGGCGAATCCAAATATGCATCTGCGCGACCCTTTGTTATATCGTATTAAACACGCGGACCACCATCGTACGGGCGACAAGTGGAAGATCTATCCCATGTATGATTTTGCACATGGACAATCCGATGCGATTGAGAAAATCACGCATTCGATCTGTACCTTGGAGTTTATTCCACATCGTCCACTATACGATTGGTTGATCAATAAATTGGAGATTTTCCCTTCTAAACAATACGAGTTTTCGCGCCTGAATCTGAATTATACCGTGATGAGCAAACGCAAGTTGCTGCAACTGGTCAACGAAGGTTTGGTAGAAAGTTGGGACGATCCACGGATGCCTACTATTTCAGGATTACGCCGTCGTGGCTACACGCCTGCGAGTATCCGTAATTTCTGCGATCGTATAGGCGTACAGAAGCGAGAGAACATGATTGACGTGGGCTTATTGGAATTCTGTATCCGCGAAGATCTGAATAAAACGGCTTGGAGACGTATGGCCGTCATCGATCCTATAAAACTAGTGATCACCAACTATCCGGAAGCACAGGAAGAAATATTAGTCGGTGAAAATAATCCAGAGGTAGAAGGTGGTGAAGGATCACGTGATATTCCCTTCTCCCGTGAGCTTTGGATAGAGCGAGAAGACTTTATGGAAAACGCGCCAAAGAAATTCTTCCGGTTAGGGCCAGGCTTATCGGTGCGTTTGAAACACGCCTATATTGTAGAATGTCACGATTTCGTGAAAGACGAGTCTGGGAAAGTGACCGAGGTGCATGTTAATTATTTACCTAACTCAAAATCTGGGGAAGATACCTCAGGATTGAAAGTGAAAGGAACGATTCATTGGGTATCGGTACCACATGCCAAGACGGTAGAGGTTCGATTATACGATCGTTTGTTTCAAGACGAAAATCCCGCCGCGTCGGAAGATTTTCGGACCTTAATCAACCCAGAAAGTTTGCAAATCGTAGAAAAGGCTTATGTAGAACCCGATCTGGCAACTGCTGAGCCGGGTAGAGGATACCAGTTTATCCGGATGGGATATTATACCTTAGACACCAAGTCTACGCCATCACATCTGGTCTTTAACCGTACAGTGACGCTGCGAGATTCGTGGGCGAAGGAAGTGAAAAAGGGATAAACGATCGCCCAATATGCAAAGCATAAACGTCTTTGCGAGAAGGAGGAACGACGACGAAGCAATCTTATATTCGAAAAATGCAGATTGCTTCGTCAGGCTTCCTCGCAATGACGATTTTTTGATCTTAAAGGCTGTTTTTCACCCGCTCTTTCTGTTTTATTGACCAAAGATGCGCTGATACTTCTCATCCAGAGCCTGTACCTCTGCTAGTAACTTAGGGTACTTTTCATCCTGCAACATCTCGGTATACATCGCCAAAGTCGTCATCCCCAGTCGAATATTCCGTACATCGGGCTCTTGTTTATCCACGTACACTGCTGCTTTATAATCCATATCGGCTGCCAAAAATGCTAGATTTTGCTGCAACATGGTATTAGCTTCATCAGCTTGCTTCGTTTTGTATAAAGTATCAATCACCAATGTGTTTTGATACACTTGGCTAAGGTTGTGTACTTGCATTGGTCTTTCTCTGTAGGCGATAGCAGCTACTCGACCGGCTTTATCCATCGCATGCTGTTGCCGCAATTCCTGTAATGCCAGATGTAGCACGTCTGGATATAGAAAATTCTCATAAATAAAGCGAGAATCCGTATCCAAATGTGCCAATGTATTCAGATTTCCCCATTGCAGTTTTTTCGTGATATTTTCATATAGCGTATCTATGTTTACCAGAGTTGGCTGTTCTACGGATTGGCCACGCTCTACCGGCATTAACCGATGCACCAACCCTTCCGAGACCAAGTATTTGTCTAACCCCATGGTATGCTCTTCGGGCATTCTGGAAAAGAAATACACCGGACGTTCCCAATTATTATTCACCAGCAAAGACATCAGCCCGAGCTCGGCTCTCGATACATAATTTTTGTTGTAAGTCCACTCCAATTGATCTGGAATGCTATCTTCCCAGGCTTTTGGAACCACATTATTCGCAATCACGGCATCTTTATCAATAGCTAGTTGGAAGTTTTTGGTGGGTAGCACGTTTGCATACGTTCCGCTTTGCATTTGCACCTGATTACTACGGTCGTCCGAAAGCAGAATGTCTAATAAAGTCTTCACATCCACATGCCCATCAATCTGCATATCTACGAACATCAAACCGTCGCGCACACCTTTTGCAATTTTCTGTGGTTCGATATCAATGGGCAAAGCCTTTAAATCGGCCTGATCCTGCACCAACTGTTTGAGGTACCAGTCGGATTGTAAATATCCAATATTAACCACGCGTACATCACGTCGTATTTGCTCCACCTCCTGTAGATACCACAATGGAAACGTGTCATTATCTGTATAGGTGAATAAGATGGCATTAGGTGCACAGGATTCCAGGTAATTGTATGCCATGTGTTTCGCCATGATGCGGTCTGATCGATCATGATCATCCCAGTTCTCTACCATCAACAAAATTGGTGCAGCCAAAATACCGATGACTACTGCTGAACCCGCAGCCCAGCGTAAAGCCATCCGTTTGCGTAATACTTCTGTAATGGCCAAAGCTCCCATACCAATCCAGATGGAGAACATATAGAAAGAGCCAGCGTATGCGTAATCACGTTCTCGGGGTTGCAATGGAGATTGATTGAGGTAAAGGACAATGGCGATCCCGGTAAAGAAGAAAAGCAAGGTAATGACCAAAGCATCTCGTTTACTCTTCCGAAAATGCCAAATTAGTCCAGCCACACCAATCAACAGAGGCAGAAAGAAGTAGGTGTTGCGCGAAGGATCTTTTTTCAGAAAGGTATCTAACGCTTGTTGCCCACCCAGACGTGCCTCATCGATTGGCGTAATTCCAGATAGCCAATTCCCATTAAAAGAAGAAACCATGGGATTAGGCGTATCATTTTGTCTGCCGACAAAATTCCACATAAAATAGCGCCAATACATGTGATTGAGTTGATAACCTAGGAAAAAACTCAAGTTATCTGCCTGGGTAGGTGTTTGTCCATCGGCCAAACCTAGATAATTTTGATAATAGGAAGCATGTCGCTCACTCCAAACCCTTGGAAATAGCATTTCCTTATCGTACTGATAGGATCTTCCTGAGGAGATTGCGGTGTATTGCGCAGGATCTTTTCGGTAGAATGTTTGTTCATTGACATCAATTGCATTCGCATTATATGTTGGGCCCTTCAGCAAAGGTTCTGAAGGGTATTGCTCTCGGGTGATGTAGCCATATAGGGAAAATACATCGTCTGGATTATTATTATTCAATGCGATTTCTGTTTGCGCACGGACGGGCAGAAAGGTGTACGAGCTATAGCCAAAAAGAACAAAGCAGGTACCCAGGATAGCGATATTCCAGATCGGTTTGTTACGCTGTTTGGAGACGATCAATCCGTAGATGAGCACCGTTGCTAAGAGCATAAAGAAAAAGACGATCCCGCTACCGAAAGGCAAGTGGAAGGTGTTTACAAAAGTGAGATCTACATAAGCGGCTAGTTTCACGGTGTATTGAATGACTCCCCAAAGAATAAATCCAAGTACTGCTACACCGATTAGCAAGGTTTTTAACACGCCTTTCCAATGTGCTTTCTGGCTCAGCTGAAAATAGACTAGTAAAGCAATAGCTGGAATGGTAAGCAGGTTGAGCAAATGTACGCCGATGGATAAGCCCATGACATAGGCAATCAGTAATAGCCATCGGTTGGCATCGGGTTGATCGGCACGATGCATCCATTTTACAGCCAGCCAAAGCACGACTGCGGTGCATAAAGAAGACATGGCATACACTTCGGACTCCACGGCAGAATACCAGAACGTGTCGGTAAAAGCATAGGCTAATGCACCGATGGCGCCAGCGCTTATTATTTGTAAAAGCTGCGTATGGGTAGGTTCCGAGCCGCGCTGTATCAAAACTTTACGCACCAGTGCCGTAATGGTCCAACAAAGGAAGACAATGGTGAAGCCACTACAGATCGCTGAACCGATATTCATCCAGAATGCGACCCGCGTGACATCGCCCCCAGCGAGATTGCTAAAAATATTTTGAATCATGAGAAATAGTGGCGCACCCGGCTGATGTACAATCTGTAGCTTGTATGCCGAAGCAATAAACTCGCCGGTATCCCACCAGCTGGTGGTGCGATCCGCGGTGAATATATACACTAGCGTCGCCAGTAGGCCACACACCCACCCTGTCAGGTTGTTCCATTTGTTGTAATTCATAATAAGGCAATTTAATCGTTCTAAAAGTAGGAATTATTTGCAGGCTAACCGGATGATTAACAAATCTTAACAAACTTGCGTTAACAAGAAATTTACCCTAATTTACCTTTGTTATGAAGAAGCCCATACTGGTTATTAAGTTTGGCTCTGCTGCGGTCACTGACCAGCAGGGAGACGTAGATGAACGCATCATTCTGGAAATTGCCCGGCAAGCCAGCAAATTGCAACAACACTATAATATGGTGCTCGTGTCGTCGGGAGCAGTGGCAGCCGGAAAGCGATTTCTGCCCCATTATCGTGGTACGCTCTCCGAGCGGAAGGCTGCCGCGGCCATAGGTAACCCGCGCTTGTTGCAGACCTATGCCACTTATTTTAAGCCTTTCCAAATTGCGCTGGCGCAAAGTCTGTGCGAGCGGCAGCATTTTGCCAATCGCGATCAGTTTTTGCAATTGAAAAACACCTATGAAACGCTTTGGCGTAACCAAATAATACCGATCGCTAATGAGAATGATGTGATCAGCAATCAGGAATTGAAGTTTTCAGATAATGATGAACTGGCAACATTAATTGCGGTGGGCTTTGGTGCCGAGAAATTGCTTTTTAGTACCTCTGTTCCAGGTGTGTTGGATGCGCAGGGAAACGTGGTGCCCGAGATTGTGCAAATTGATAGCGCAGTACTCGGGTTGGCCCGCAAAGATAAGTCGGCCGTAGGTCTGGGAGGAATGACGTCGAAGCTCAACTTTGCACGGTTGGCCAGCCAGATGGGCATAGAATCCGTTATCTTTAGTATGAAGACAGAAGATGGCCTTCTGAAGGCGATTCAAGGCGAAACGGGCACCGTATGCCGCGCGCAGGGCAAACGGATATCATCACGCCACAAATGGATGGCTTCCGGAAGTTTGATTTCGGGAAAGTTGGAGGTAGACGCAGGTGCGATCGAAGCACTAAAGGCGAGAAAGAGCCTGTTGGCCGTAGGTGTTCGGCAGATTATCGGAGATTTTGTTTCTGGAGAAATTTTCCAGCTGGTCGATGAGCAACAGGTCGTTCATGCGGTTGCCAAAGCCCGTATTGATTCGTCGGAGCTTCGGATGCAGGCTGGAAAGAAGAACCTGGAAGTTGCACATGCGGACGATATTGTGTTATTGTAGATAAGGCCTATTTTTCTACATGATGCAGTTGCTTATCTATTGTGAAGAATAGCGCGTTTAATACTATATTTACATGGCAAAACAATGAAATAATTTGGATTGCAGTGAGATCAACAGTTAGTGTAAATATGCCTGAGGGAAGACCTTATTGGTTCTGGAATCATGGCGTTTAAATAATAACAATGGGAATACGAGTAGAGAAAGATACGATCCTGAACTGGATCAATGAAATGGGAAAATTTCTGCGTTTGGTCGTGGAAAAGTGGGAGAGTGGCTTATCCACTTCTGATAAAGATGAGGAAGTTGCTGAGGGATATATCACTTATTTTGGCAAAGGACGGGATTACTTTCAATCCCTGGATATTACTGGATTGAAAGCTTATACCGATGAAACCTTACAATCAGAACAGGTTCGGCCGTTAGCATTACTGCTTATGTACGACGGATTGCTAACTACTGATAAATCTTTGTTGGAAAAAGCAAAGGGTTTACTGGAGTATCATGCCGCCAAAACAGGAAGTTTCTCCTTCGAAGATTTCGATCACTTAGCCAAGATTGACGCCACGCTGAAGCATGGCTAAATAGTGGATTGGAAAGTCTGACAATGTAGATTTTTATTTGACTGTAGCTAAAGATTCTTTACTTCAAAATTTCCCGCGCAATCACCAGTCGCTGTATCTCTGAGGTGCCTTCGTAAATCTGGGTAATCTTCGCGTCTCGCATTAGTCGTTCCACGTGGTATTCCTTCACATAGCCATATCCACCATGGATCTGTATTGCTTCAACGGTGTGCTTCATCGCCACCTCTGAGCTGTGCAGTTTTGCAATCGCAGCTTCTTTACCGTAAGGCAGGCCTTCATCTTTGGTCCATGCCGCTTTGTAAGTTAGCAAGCGCGCCGCCTCGATTTCTACCTCCATATCGGCCAACTTGAATTGTATTGCCTGATGGTTACTGATAGGCTTGCCAAAGGTTTTGCGTTCTTGTGAATAAGCCAATGCCAGATCGTATGCGCCAGCCGCTATGCCTAGGGCTTGTGCAGCGATGCCGATCCGTCCTCCATCCAGAGTTTTCATGGCAAATTTAAATCCGAATCCATCTTCTCCGATGCGGTTTTCCTTAGGTACTTTTGCGTCTGAGAACATCAAAGAATGCGTATCCGAACTACGGATGCCTAATTTGTTCTCTTTTGGACCAATACTAAACCCCGGTGTTCCTTTCTCTACAATCAATACATTGATTCCGCGATGTCCTAAAGCAGCATCCGTTTGTGCAATCACCAGATATATATCTGCATTCCCACCATTTGTAATCCAATTTTTCGTGCCATTCAAAAGATAGTGATCGCCTTTATCTTCCGCTGTAGTGTGTTGTGATGAAGCATCGGATCCTGCCTCTGGTTCTGATAAGGCAAAGGCCCCTAGTTTTTCACCAGTCGCCAAAGGTCGCAAGTATTTCTCCTTTTGTTCTTCTGTTCCGTATTCATTTAGCCCCCACAAAACGAGGGAATTATGTGCGGATAAGATTACGGCAGCTGAAGCGTCAATTTTTGCAATCTCTTCCAGCACCAATACATAAGCTAGCGTATCTAACCCCGCTCCGCCGTACGCTTCTGGCACCATGAGTCCCATAAAACCTAAATCTGCCATTTTTTTCATGAATTCATGTGGAAAAAGAGCTTTCTCATCCCGTTCGATCACGCCAATCTTCAACTCTTGGGCAAATTCACGAGCTGCTTCCCTGATCATACTATGCTCTTCGGATAACTTAAAGTTCATCATATCGTATACCTTGGTTACCCAAATATAAATTAATTTATTATGCTAGCATAATAAATGACGGTCTTTTTATTTATTAATGTAGTGGATTTTCCTATTTTTTGGATATCATTACTATCTAAAGACCCAGCAAGCACCTGTATGAAAAGTTTTGAAAATGACCCAATAGATTTAGACATGCTTCCTCAATGGGAAACGGTATCGTTTTATAACATCTCCAAAAAGTATCGTTTCTTGATCGTGACCAATACCGTGCTTATTTGGTTACTGGCCTTGGCTATTTTAGCCATTGTGGTCGTCACCTCAGACGAAGGAAGTATGGACAAGCAGGTTTGGATCGGTACTTCGATTTTTTTGACGTTATTATGCGGTGTATATTTGGTTTTCAACCTGATCTCTTTTCGGCGTCGTGGTTATGCCATTCGTCAGCATGATGTTTTATACCGAGCAGGCGTCTTCTCCCAGTACACGGTAGTCATTCCTATCAAGCATATTCAGCACATCAAAGTGAAAACTTCCGTTATTGGCAGATTACTTGGTTTAGTATCCGTCGAGCTTTTTACCGCTGGCGCAGGAAAAGACATGCATATTGCAGGTTTGGACAATCAACATGCATTGGCCTTGCAGCAACACCTGTCGGAACGGGTATCCACTATTGACCAACAATCTTCCCTGAAAGATGCATAAGTCAATCGATTTTTCAAAACCCAACCGATTAGATGCGGGAGGGTTTATTGTCGAAGGTTTGCTTTCTTTTGGAAGGATTTTGCGCTCTCTGGCGCTTCCCTTGGTGTTTATCGCCCTAAAGAGCGGGCATCTTTTCCTTACCTGGCAATTCTGGGCAATTTTGGGTGGGTTGGTTACGCTACATTTTGTATACTCCTATTTTCGACATCGTAATTTTATATTTTATGTGGATGAGGAGTCACAGACTTTTGTATTGAGTAGCGGGCTGCTCAATAAGAGTAAGGTGGTATTAAAATTTGAAAATATTCTACAGGTTAATGTGCGCCAAAACGTGATACAGCAAGCACTGGATTTGTATAGTCTAGAAATCGACTCGGCCGGAAGCAAAGAGAAAGAAGTACATTTGTATGCGCTGAGTGAGCCGACAGCGTTAGCACTGCGCGATTATTTGGTGGCCAAAAATCTATCGGAAACGGAGAGTGTAGACGGTTCGGTACAACACGATCCTGTGGTGGATGAACTATTGTTCCGGATTCCAAATGTGTCTATCCTGTTGGTGAGTTTATTTACTAATTATAAACAGGGGCTGCTGCTGTTCTTCACCTTTATCATCGGTTTGTTTGATGCCTTTCGTGATTTCATCCCTAAGCTAGATTACGAGGGATATTACCAAGACTACCAGTCTCAATGGATGAATTTTATTGGGCAGCTATTGCTCATTTTCGCTGTTATTCTATTGATCCCAATCCTCATCAATCTGGTTAAATACTTCTTTGGCTACTTCAGCTTTTCTCTCAAAAAGAATAGTAAAGGAGACTTTATGATGAATTATGGACTGTTTCAGCTACAACAGGTTATTTTTAACCGAAAGAAGATCCAGATGATGACCTTTGTGCAAAACCGTATTTTGCGATTAATGGACGTGGGTGTGTTGTCGCTTCATCAGGTCAATACCGATCCTCAGCAAAGAGAGCAAGGCACTATTCATATTCCTGGAATAAACACATCAGCGAGAGAAGCCGTGTGGCAGTTGGTCTTCGGTAGATCACTATCTGAAGCTGCACAGCAGAGGAAAAAGCCCAAAATAGGAATGTTCATCAGTCGGATGGTGAAGCTCACGCTAATTGCATTGGCTACCGCATTATTTTGGTATTACAAAGATGGGGCAGCTGTTGGATTATGGGGGATTTGCTTGTTTTTTATGCTATTGAGCCTATATAATATCATTTATTATCGCTCTTATACATTTAAAATATTCCCAGACTGCCTGGTCAAGGAAGATGGTGTTTGGGATCGAAAGCAGGTAGTTCTGCCGATTGATCGGGTAGTAGCAATTACCGTATCGCAAACGTTGTGGCAACGACTTCCACAAACGGCTAATTTGCATATTAGTACGGCTTCTGGAGAGGTTGTTTTTCGTCATTTCGATCGCCAAGATTTGGTCGATTTATCCAATCAATTATTGTATTGTGTTGAAAGAGAGTAATTTTTGACAAAACACTCCGCAGTCTGCTTTGTTATGATTATAATATCTAGTATATTAGTAGATATTGAAATGTTCACAAAGAAAGGAGTTTAAGATATGAGTTTAAGATTGGGCGATGATGCCCCTAATTTTCAGGCACAAACGACTGTTGGAGAAATTGATTTTTACGATTATACAAAAGATAGTTGGGTTGTTTTGTATTCCCATCCTTCCGATTACACCCCAGTATGTACTACAGAGCTAGGACGTACTGCACAGCTAAAGCAAGAGTTTGAGGCACGTAACGTGAAGGTTTTAGCCTTGAGTGTTGATTCTGTAGAAGATCATCACGAGTGGATTAAGGATATCAATGAGACGCAAAATACCACAGTAGATTTTCCGGTAATTGCAGATAAGGATCGTAAGATCGCAGAATTGTACGATATGATTCATCCTAATGCGTCGGCAACCGCTACCGTACGATCGGTATTCGTTATTGGACCAGACCATAAGGTGAAATTGACGTTGACTTATCCGGCTTCTACTGGAAGAAATTTTCAGGAAATCCTGCGTGTGATTGATTCACTACAGCTTACGGCGGAGTACTCAGTAGCTACACCAGCAGATTGGAAACATGGAGAAGACGTGATTGTCGTACCGGCTATCAAAACGGAAGATATTCCAGCTAAGTTTCCAAAAGGACACAAGGAGATAAAGCCCTATTTACGCACGACGCCTCAGCCAAATATCTAGGCGACTAGTTGAATTTTAAAGAATAGGTCGGGCAAATAAACCCAAAAGGCATGGTATCAATGATGCCATGCCTTTTGGGTTTATTTAAACTACGACAAGATTTTAGTACACCTTCACGATATAGATAAAGTCCTGTAATCGTTTAATTTGTTCGGTACGACTTAAGCTGCTCATGGAATTCTTTTCGCTCAAATCTACGTCACCTCTTAATACATCTGCAGGAATCTCTTTAAGGGCATTCATTAAAGCTTCTGTCTTGATCGCAAACCCTGCACCATCTATGCCCTTTTGTTTTCCGGAGATAATTCCAATGATATTTCCATAATGGTCGAATACTGGTCCGCCACTATTTCCTGGGTTTACAGGAATAGAGATTTGATACGCCAAGGTGTCGCCGGCATAACCGGTAGCAGAGCTTAAGTAACCCTCTCCGTATACCGCTTCATCGCGTGGGTATCCGATGGTGAAGATGTCATCGCCCAAATCCAAATTCTGACGTCTAAACGAGTAGGGAACATTTTTATTCGGCGTGAATTCGCTGTCGCTGATGTGCAGAATAGCTAAATCTTTTGACATATCCTTATAGATGATGTCTGCTTTATAGGATTGGCCCTGGCGGTTTTGCAAATGCACAGAATCGGCTCCATTCACTACGTGATAATTAGTAACTACATAACCATTCTTGTTCAATAAAAACCCAGTTGCACCATAATGTATTGCAGGTTGCTCACTTTGGTTATTATTAATGTTTTTGATGGCAGTATGCTGTGCATTGACATTACGCTTCACGTTATTTACCTCGCGACGCAATGCACTGTAATCCGAGGTTGTTCTCTTGATGGTAGAAAAATATCCGGTGCTGTACAAAGTCGCTAGTGAGGATAAGATCGCTACCACTGCAGCAGCTACACCATTGATGCGAAGTACATTCCACAATCTGGTAACAACCGTAGTACTGCGATAGTCTTGGTCGAATACCTCTTCTAATGTATCCTTAAATTCTGCTCGTCGCTGATACTGCTCTATCTCACTAATCAGCACTTGATGCTGCGCAAACTTCTCCTCAAAAAGAGGATTCTCGTGGCGGAATTGATCGAACGTAGCACGCTCCTCCGTACTGAGCTCGTTGGCTAGGTATCTGTCAGCTTGTTCCAGAAATTCTTGTAGGGTCCATTTTCCCATCTTCCAATTTTTTTGAAGGTCTATAACACAACATTCAGTCAGAATCGCCCGAATGCATTGCTATAATGGGAGCTAGGCATCGTGCGGGTTTCCGCTGAAAAATAATTTTTTTAGTCTTTGCAGGCACTTATATTTTTGGGTTTTTGCATTATCTGTATTGGTATACCCAAATTTTTCGCAAATGTCTTGCATCGACTTACTCCGGAGATAAAAATCCGTTAATATACTTTGACAAGGTTCTCCCAAAATTTGAAGAGCACTTTCCATTTTCTCAAACTGCCGTTCCTGATCTTCATGCAACTGTAGATCTTCATTTAGATCTAGGCTTTCTTCGAATCCATCTTGCTCAATTGAGTAATGGTTGTTCGATTTTTTGCTCAACTGCTTCAGCCACAGCCTGCGACTTACTGCATAGAGAAATGTTTTCAGCTTGCTCTCTAATACAAAGCCTTGTCCGGTAACCTTATCGTATAACACCATAACCGCTTCCTGAAAGACATCTTTTGCTTGGTCTTTCGATCCGTTGTTATTCAGGATCATCCGCTCTACATAAGGGTAATGCAACTTATAAAGTTGCAAAATCACCCGATTATCCCGATTGGCTATGCCTTTCAGGAGAGATAGATCGTCGATCTCTTTTGGCAATATGTTTCTAATATTACTCACCTATTAATACGTTGTTAGCCTCAATAGTAACCCGTTGATATGAACTTAATTTATAAAAATAATGTCAAACGTAGTAGATTTTTTATGAAATGCATCTCCTTCTGTTTTTCTTTTCGCTATGTGATTGACAATGAGCTTATTTTTTGATGCTTAATTCATCTAGCACATGCGGTAATGTCGATCCATCTAGGACTTTAAACGTTATTTTATGGCATTTGTTTCAAAGCTACTAACAGCCAGCAAATCCTAAAAAAAGCCTTAAACCAAAAAAGGTCTTCATCTAACAAGATGAAGACCTTTTTACAATCGCGGTCTGGACGGGACTCGAACCCGCGACCCCATGCGTGACAGGCATGTATTCTAACCAGCTGAACTACCAGACCTAATAAAAAAGTACTTGAGAATAATGGCGGTCTGGACGGGACTCGAACCCGCGACCCCATGCGTGACAGGCATGTATTCTAACCAGCTGAACTACCAGACCATTTCCCCTCTTTTAGAAGGTGTGCAAATATAGTGTTTATTTCTATATCCGCTAGTACTTTTTTCAAAAAAGCTACTCTACGGTACCTTCCTTCATCTTTTCTGCATTTTCTGCAAACTGCAAGGCATCGATAATATCTTGAATGGCGCCATCCATTACCGCAGGCAAGTTATACATAGTCAGGCCTATGCGGTGCTCAGTGACTCTACCCTGTGGATAATTGTAGGTGCGAATTTTTGCCGAACGGTCTCCGGTAGATACCATTGTTTTTCGTTTAGCAGCAACGTCGCCATGTTTCTTTTGTACTTCCAATTCATACAGCTTATTTCGTAGCATTTCCATAGCCAGCTCTCGGTTGGCCAACTGTGAACGCTCTACCTGACAAACCACCACAATACCGGAAGGTTTGTGGGTTAGCTGTACCTTCGTTTCCACTTTGTTGACGTTCTGTCCACCAGCACCACCAGAACGAGAAGTTTGCAATTCCACGTCAGCCGGGTTGATCTCCACATCGACTTCTTCCGCTTCCGGAAGTACGGCTACTGAGGCAGCGGATGTATGCACACGGCCTTGTGTTTCAGTATCTGGTACTCGCTGTACACGGTGTACGCCAGATTCATATTTTAGTTGCCCATAAGCATCCTCACCGATAACCTTCAACACCACCTCTTTATAGCCTCCAGAAGTGCCTTCGGTTACATCCATGACCTCATTTCTCCAGCCTTTAGTTTCAAAGTAGCGGGTGTACATGCGGTATAAGTCTCCCGCAAAAAGTGCGGCCTCATCACCACCGCTACCACCACGAATCTCTAGAATAGCATTTTTCGCATCTTCTGGGTCTTTCGGGATCAGCATTAAGCGAATCTCTTCTTCTTTTTCTTCTCTTTGGGTCCACAAGGTGTCCATTTCTTCCTTGGCCATCTCCCGCAGTTCCTGATCTTTTTCATTGGCAAGAATATCTTTGTTGGCATCGATATTACTAACGATGTTCTTATAGATATGGTATTGTTCTACGATTTTCGAAAGATCTTTATATTCCTTATTCAATTTAGCGAAACGTTTCATATCGCTAATGATATCTGGGCTGCTAAGTTCGGCCTCAACACTTTCCCAGCGCTCTTTTATTGCTTGTAATTTCTCTAACATAATGTATGTCCTATTGTATAGGGTTCAGCAACGTGATGCCTAGCTACAGGAGCCATGGCTCGCTCGTGCGAACGTATTGTAAAAGTGCACAAAAGTACTTAAAAAACTTTGCTTTAACGTGTGATTGGAGATATTTAAAGGCCGGATAAGCGACCAATTATCGCGTAGGAGTTATTGGTCTTTCCAGCTCTGAAGCTTCAATTCCTGACCGTTCCAGGAGGCATATGTTTCGTAATTCACCCACTCACCAAGATTGATAATTCGGCTAAGATCTTTGATCGGCAGATCATAAGGCAGGTGACGATGTCCGAAAATATAATAATCGTAATGCTTACTAGCCTCTACAGATGATGCGTATTGGTACAGCCATTCTTGATCCTCGCCTAGAAATGCAGCATTTTCTCCGCTTGACAACCGACTGTGCTTTGACCAAGATGTCGCAATGCCGACCCCTAAGTTAGGGTGGAGTCGGGCAAATAGCCATTGGCATAAAGGGCTTCGGAATATTTTCTTCAGAAATTTATACTTCCGATCGCCAGGCCCCAATCCGTCTCCGTGGTGCAGGTAAAATTGTTTTCCATCTAGTTCCAGAACCTGTTCATCGTCAATGATCGTTGCGTTTAATTCTTCTTTCAGATAGTCAAACATCCACATATCATGGTTGCCTTTAAAAAAGATGATGGGAATGCCTAGGTCGGCTAATTCTGCTAACTTGCCCAGAAAACGTATGTATCCCTTCGGTACTACGGTCTTGTACTCAAACCAGAAATCAAAGATATCGCCCATTAGATAGAGTGCTTTCGCATCCTGCTTAATGTGATCAAGCCAAGAGACAATGTGCTTTTCCCGCAGCTTAGATGCGGAAAGCGGATGGGCTCCCAAATGAAAGTCTGAAGCAAAATACACCGTCGTTTTCGTAGACATATCGACGAAATTACCTAATTTTATATTATGTTAGAATATTTATTTTTTGTAGAAACAGATAGAACATGATGGTAAATAAAAGATTTGGTTATTTAATAGTTTCAATAGCTTTCGTAGCCTGTAATGAATCTAAGGAGATCGCTCCCGCAGAGAGCATTACATTGAAGCCCTATCCTCAAACGGAAAAAGCAGATCAGAAAGATCTCTATTTTGGTACGACGGTAGAAGATCCGTACCGGTGGTTGGAAGATGATTTATCCGACAAAACAAAAGCATGGGTGGCGGCAGAAAATGAAGTGACGAATGACTACTTAAGTCAGATCCCGTTTCGCGAAGCCATGCGTGAGCGGTTACAGAAATTGTGGGATTTCGAAAAGGTGACAGCACCGTTTGAAGAAGGAGAGTTTACCTACTTTTATAAAAACGACGGTCTGCAAAATCAATATGTACTTTATCGTAAAAAAGGCGACAAGGATAAAGAAGAGGTGTTCTTGGATCCGAACAAATTTTCGGCAGATGGCACCACCTCATTGGCAGGTGTAAGCTTCAGCAAGGACGGTTCATTGGTAGCTTACCAGATTTCTGAAGGTGGATCCGACTGGCGTAAAGTGATCACATTGAACGCGGCTGATAAATCCGTAGTAGGGGATACGTTGATCAATGTTAAGTTTTCCGGCCTCTCTTGGAAAGGCAATGATGGCTTCTACTACAGCAGTTACGATAAACCGAAAGATGGGTCAGCACTGTCTGCTATGACTGATCAGCATAAATTATTTTTTCATAAGCTGAACACCCCGCAAACAGATGATGAATTGATCTTAGGCGGATCTACCTTTCCGCGCCGGTATATTGGTGCAGGAGTTACGGAAGATAATCGTTATCTGATTGCTAGTGCAGCCAATACTACGTCTGGCAATGCATTGTATATTAAAGATCTTACCAATCCTTCGGCTAAGTTTGTCGCAATTGTAGATAATATGGACAAAAATCACTCGCTGATCGATAACGATGGCACTAAGCTATTTATCTACACGGAGCTGAATGCACCGAATGGCCGTGTGGTATCCGCAGATTTTTCCAATCCGGGGACGACAGCGTGGAAAGATCTGATTCCAGAAACCGAACAGGTGTTACAACCATCCACCGGAGGTGGAAAAATCTTTGCTAACTATCTAAAAGATGCGACCTCGCTAGTTAAGCAATTTGATCGCAACGGCAAGTTGGAAAGAGAGATTGATCTACCTGGAGTAGGTACGGCGTCGGGATTTGGAGCCAAAGAAGAGGATAAAACCTTATATTATTCTTTCACTTCGTACGTGGATCCAGGGACCATCTTTAAGTACAATATCACGGAAGGAACATCTGAAGAATACAGACGCTCAGGCGTATTGTTTGATGCGGACAAATATGAGTCAAAGCAGGTCTTTTATACCTCGAAAGATGGCACGAAAGTGCCGATGATCATTACGCATAAGAAAGGTCTGAAGCTAGACGGTACCAACCCGACCTTATTGTATGGATACGGTGGTTTTAATATTAGTCTAACACCATCATTCAGCACTAGCAATATCTTATTGTTGGAGCAAGGCGGGATATTCGCCGTGGCTAACCTTCGTGGTGGCGGTGAATATGGCGAGAAATGGCACTTGGCAGGCACTAAATTGCAAAAGCAAAATGTATTTGACGATTTTATTGCGGCAGCAGAATACCTAGTGAATGAGAAATTCACTTCGTCGGATCGTCTGGCAATTGCGGGAGGTTCCAACGGGGGTCTTTTAGTTGGTGCGGCGATGACGCAACGTCCAGAATTATTCAAAGTGGCATTTCCGGCGGTAGGCGTGTTGGATATGTTACGCTACAATAAATTTACCGCTGGTGCTGGTTGGGCATTCGATTATGGTACTGCTGAAGATAGCGAAGAGATGTTTTCGTACCTGCATAAATACTCTCCATACCATGCCTTGAAAGCCAATACGGCTTATCCGGCTACGATGGTGATGACCGCAGATCACGACGACCGTGTAGTGCCAGCACATTCCTTTAAGTTTGCCGCGCGTTTGCAGCAGTACAACACCGGAGATAATCCGGTCTTAATCCGTATTGAAACCAAAGCCGGTCACGGCGCCGGAAAGTCGACCGAAATGGTAATTGCCGAGCAGGTAGATAAATGGGCATTTATGTTTCAGAATATGAACTTGCCTTTTAAGGAGATTAAGTAAATTATTTGTCGAAGCCCGCGTAGCGGGCTCTTAAACAGAAAAGTCGGACGATGAATATCGTCCGACTTTTTTTCGTTTTTATTCTGGGGTGAGCTGGGGTGCGATAAATTAGCTGGGATACATTAACTTTTTCTCATAGAGATAAGGTTACTTTGTTTTAATAGATGTCATCAGAAAAATATTCTCCTAAATTGACGTGTTTATTATCAGGCCCCATGAGTTTAAGTGCATTAACTATTTTCAGTTTTAGTTGTTCATTGTAGTCTTCCTCATTTAATAAAGAGGAGACTATTTCTGAAAGCAGATCCTTTCCAATAGCGTTGTCAGCTATGGCTACAGCAATATTCTCCATTTCAATAATGAACTTATTTACGATAACGTCTAACCCATTTACTTCAAGAAAGAAAGCTCCCATGGCGATCGACGTCCTTTTATTTCCATCATTAAAAGCGTGAAACTTATTAAATGCAAAAATTAGATGTGTTAGTTTCTTCTCAAAAGTTGGATAATAATCGTCATTTTGAATGTGAACTAAAGGGCTGTCAATATTTCCATAATCTTTAATTCCAGCTCTGCCTCCCGATATCTCGATGATTTTGTCATGAATTTTTATAGCATCATTAGCTCTGAAAAAATGGAATGCCATATTACCTTTCTTTTAATCTCCTGAATACATCTTTGTTTTCCTCTAAGCGTTGTTCCAAATCCATACTCCGATCCCCTAAAAACTTATCGTAATCATCTGAACTGACTTCATTAATGTATTCCTTCAGTTTCTCATGTAATGAATCTCTAAAGGCTAGATCTCTGCTTGCCATCAAACTTCTCGCTTTTTCCCTTAGCGGCATTAAAGTGGCCTCTGTGATTTGCTCATATTTTGAGTATATTATATGTGCTTCGGAAAGACTTAGTTTTTTCCCAAGCTGTTCATACTCGTTTTTCAAAAATTTGGAGAAACCATTTTCGTAAGCTGCTACTAAATCAAGTACTTCTGAGTACATCGTGTTCCGGACACTTTCTTTTGCATTTAGTCTCAAGACCTGTCGATATTCCTTTGCATTTTCGTTAAATATGCTTTTGTAGATCTTATCTGTTAGTTGTGCATATTTGAATTTGTTATCTGTAATATAAGCGTCTAGGGCATTGGTAAATTCTTGCCGATAGTTGTATTCTCTAATCGCACTAGATAAATACTCCTCTTCCCTTTGATTGATGAATTTTGTTTTCCCACCTAGTTTTTGATTTAATACATCGATGACTACATCCAACATGGTAGAACGAAGATTTTGAGCCTTTTCCGACCCGATCAAAAGCATGCCGATATTTAGGAATGATTTATAGGTAAAAACAGCTAATTGTGGAGTTCTTGATAAGCTATCTAGTTCATTTTCAAATGATTTTATCATGTTCCCGACATGTATGTCGGGAACATAGCTGCCCTCATTTACTTTTTGAATGAAGGCGACAATTCTATCCTTGAAGTCTTTTAACTTAAATCCGGTGTAAATTTCATAGCCACTTTCTACTACCTCTTCCTTGTGATTTTCTACAAGTCTTTCAACAGTGCGAATGTCCACCTCAAAATACTCTGCAACCTGTAGTTTAGTAAATCTAAACTTACCGTCGTGCTTAAATCCAAAAAAACCTATGTGCTGATATAATTCCTGTATAGCAACGTGGTTGTTTAATATGTTTTTTCTATCTAAATCAGAGTTTGTTAAATCCTTCAGCATATCTAAAATTACGATATTTTAGTTGGAGTTTTATTTTAGATTTTTTCAGTAGCCAAGTACAGGCTCGACTCTGTTTTCGATATTTAGGATTGTTACGAAGAAGTGAGTTTATTTAAGTGTGGGTAGTAATAAGTATATACCCTCCACGAATTATTGACATGAAATAGTAGTCGGTTTCCAGCTTATGGCATTTCCAGATAGTCAGTCGCTAGAAGAGGCATATTACCACCTATACCCTTTCAATGGAAAGTTCTTAGAGTCCATTTGGCCTTCGCGGGAGGTTTATTTTTAACTGTCGGATCAGTATTTATTAATGAACAAGGGCCAGATAGTCAAAACTATCCAGCCCTTTGTTGTTCGCAAGTCTTCTTTTAACGAAGCTTAGATGCTGAGCTTTTTCTTCATATCCTTCGCTAATCCATCTTTGTGCAACAATAAAGAAATGGTTTTATAACGTACAAACTCTTTAGTAACGTACATATAACCTTTGTAGTCGTTAGACTCGCCCCAAGAGTTTTTCACGGTGTAGTATTCCTTGCCATTTTGATCTTTCACCGAGCCAACGATGTGCATACCGTGATCGTCTGTGGTAGAGTAGTCGTCGAATGCGGCCTGACGTTGTGCTGGTGTGATGGTAGGCTCTGTCTTTGGACCGTTAAACATATCTGCCTGCTCCGCCGTTGTCATTTTTTCCACCGCTTTTTCTGGAACGTAAGCCACACCATTGCGCCAGCTAAAGCTTTTCTCCGACACATCGGTCGCCCACGCAATCGTATAACCTTTGCTTAACGCGTGATCGATGATATCCGTCATATCGTTGATCTGAACATTATGAAAACTCTCGAAAGACCAGTTGTCTGGAATAAGCAACACGAAAGACTCATAATAAGGATAGGCTTCGAAGGAAGATATCGCTACGTAATCTGCAGGTTTGATGCCGATGACCTGATCAGCGAAAGTCCGTGGAGTATAGTTTTTACCCTGATAGTTGAAGTTTTCTGGTACTTTTCCTAAATAAGCATCCAAGATGCCGGTATACGCTTCTATCCAGTTGGGACTTGGCTTTTTAGATTTTGCGACATTCTCGGCCATGTTGTGCAGGATCGGAGTCATATCGCCGAAATTGTTGCGTGTCTGGCCTTCTTGTAATCCGCTATACACTTCCTGAGGAACGGCGCCGTACTTTTTGAAAATGGTCAACACATCGTGTACCTGACCACCTTCACCCTGCGCTTGATCGCCGTGCAGGCGGACGTAATTCTTTGCTTTTTCTATATAGGTTTGGCGAGCAGTATAAATCTGGGAGATCTCAACTGGAGGCTTGCCCATACGGAGCATCTCGGATTCCAAAAATGAATTTCCAGAGTAAGACCAGCAGGTGCCTGTTGATCCTTGATCTCTGATCGGCGTATTTTCCAGGTTGATGACCTCAGTAAATTGAAATCCAGCTTTGCTATTCTCACTGGCATTGCCTTTAATGGAATTGATCAGATTGTCTTGTGCCTGAACGCCTAATGTGCCTATAAATAGGCCTAGCGACAGAACAATCGATTTGTTTACGTTCATGGTTTAGTCGTGTTTAGTAATAAGCACGAATTTATACATTATGAACGAAACTATAAACCTGTTTTATGGCCTGCTCATCGGATTGCCTTCGACTTTTTTCGGAAATACTAATGAAGCTATAATGCTGACAGCTAGAATACCTATAATGACGATTAAGGAATGAATCGTTTCGAATCCCCAACTATGCAGCCAGTCGTGTAGCAACATCTTTACACCGATAAAAACCAATAGGAAAGCCAATCCCACTTTGAGGTAATGAAACTTGTGAATGATATTGACCAACAGGAAAAACATAGAACGTAATCCTAATACAGCGAATATGTTCGAAAAGAACACGATGTACGGATCTTGCGTTACCGAAAAAATCGCAGGAATGGAGTCTACAGCAAAGATCAAATCCGTAAATTCGATTACAAGCAATACTAAGAACAATGGAGTCATATACCGTACCCCATTTTTGATGTCGAAGAAATTGCCGCTTTCCGTTTCGTGAGTGACTTTAAAGTATTTGGAAGCGAATTTCACCACCGGATGGCTTTTAGGATCCACTTCTTCCTCTTCGTTCCGCTTGATGTACATCATGATTCCTGTGTAAACCAAGAATGCACCAAAGAGGTATAGTATCCATCCAAATTTGGCAATAAGTGCTGCGCCAATAAAAATAAATATACAGCGTAAAAGAATAGCGCCGATAATACCCCAAACTAAGATCTTGTGGTAATATTTTTCCGGAATGCCGAAAGAAGAAAATAAGAGCACCATCACGAAGATATTATCTACGGAAAGTGCATACTCCACCACATAGCCTGTTAAGTACTCTAAACTCAGGTTGCGATTGTATAATGCAATACTCTGATCGAAGTTATTCTCGATCACTTCGATATTATGCGAGTGTCGATTAATGACCTCTTTTAGCGAAGCAAAGTCAGTAATACTATGTAGCTCGTGCCCCCAGAAATAGAGAATGAGGCCAAAACCCAAAGCGAATGTGATCCATACCAAACTCATGATGGTAGCAGATTGCAGGCTGATCGGTTTGTTGTCCTTCGCGAATAAACCTAGATCTATGGCTAACATGAGGATAATAAAAAGTATAAATCCTCCAAAAAATAGCAATTCGTGGCTCATATTTATTTGTTACGTTCTGTCGTGTATCGCACTAATTGCTCCAGCCCCGTTTTGTAGACGCTATCTGGAAATTCTGCCAAAATATCAAACGCTTCTTGTTGATACTGTAGCATACGCTCGGTAGCCATCTCCAACCCGTTACTGCTCCGCACAAATTGGACCACCTCCGCAATCTTCTCACGGTCTTCATTGTGGTTTTTTACTAAGTTAATGATGCGGCGTTTTTCTTTCTGATCTGCACCCTGTAAAGCTAAGATCAGCGGAAGCGTCATTTTCTTCTCTCGCACATCATTGCCGACCGGCTTACCCACATCGTCTATTCCAAAATCAAAAAGATCATCTTTTATCTGAAAGGCAATGCCAACCTTCTCACCAAACAAATGCAATCTTTTGATGGTCTCTTCAGAAGCGTCTGTAGAAGATGCTCCGCAGGCACAACAGGATGCAATCAGAGAGGCCGTCTTTTTTCGAATAATTTCAAAGTAAATCGGCTCTTTAATGTCCAGTTTGCGCGCTTTCTCGATTTGGAGTAACTCACCTTCACTCATCTCCTCTACGGCATCAGACATAATCTTGAGCAAATTGAGCTCATCATGCTTAACCGACAGGGACATTCCTTTAGATAGTAAAAAGTCGCCGACCAATACGGCAACCTTGTTTTTCCAAAGTGCATTCACAGAAAAAAATCCTCTGCGTTCATAGGCGTTGTCAACGACATCATCGTGTACCAGAGAAGCGGTATGCAATAGTTCTACCAAAGATGCTCCTCTGTAAGTCGATTCTGTAATACTACCTGTGAGTCCTGCAGATAGAAAAACGAACATAGGCCGCATTTGTTTTCCTTTCCTTTTCAGGATATATTGTGTAACCCGATCCAACAATGGTACCGAACTTTGCATGGATGCTTTGAATGTTTTTTCGAAGCGTTTGAGATGTTCAGAAATGGGTTCTTGTATTACGTCAAGTGTAAGCATGAATAGGTTCTAAAACCGAATAAAAATTGTCTAACGGTTGCTAATTGGAGGTAAAAATACTAAAAATTATGCGTTAGAATTAACTGCATTTTCTAACTCTTCATACCATGCTTCGCCGTACACCCGAATGAGCGGATCTTTCAAGAATTTGTATACCGGTACGCCCAACTCTTTGCCGAAAGTGCATGCATCGCTGCAGATCGACCATCGGTCGTAATTTAACACGTCGAAAGAAGGGTAGTGCGTGGTGCGGATTGGATACAAGTGGCAGGAAACGGGTTTTTTCCAGTCTACTACACCATCCTCATTTGCTTTCTCAATAGCACATTTGGTCATGCCATTTTCCCACATTACATAGGCACACTCCTTATTTCCATCTACACAAGTAGTGGTTAAATCTCCATCTACGTCAACGACGTGTGTGCCTTGTTGTTCTACTGCCTCAATGCCCTTTTCAGTCATGTAAGGTTTTACCTTCGGATAAATCTCTTTCAGTATATCTATTTCGCGGGCTAGCAGGGGCGCGCCCGAATCACCTTCCACACAACAGATTCCTTTGCATTTGTTCAGATTGCAAACGAAGTCATTGTTGATCACATCTTCATTTACGAGGACACTACCTACTTCAATCATGGTCTTATTATTTTGAATAGCTGGCGCGCTGTCCCAATTTGTATTTTAATCCTTCGGCACTCACCAATTCTAACGTCACTGAACCGATCAGAATTTCCACGTGTGCTTTCACTGGGATTCTGTTTCCGTCATTAGTGACCCAAAGATACAGTTTACTATCCTTTTTGAAAATACGACCTGGGGATATCTCTGGACTTAGCTTAATACATTCCAGCATGCCGAGCGCTGTTTTCACTTTCTCTATACCAACATACTCCACGCTCAATTGAGAAATCTCATCACTGAGGAAGTAGTTAATATTGAATTTATCGCCTTTTTTCAGGTTGGAAAAGTCGAGATTTCGTGCGAAATAATACGCCGATACAAGGTCGAAAAATTGAGGCTGATTACTTTTGAAGGTTCCTTTCTTCCCGGTTACCGTTTTGTTTTTATGGTCGAAGGAAGCGTACTCTTCTCTTCGGTAGCTACCTTCCTGAATGTTTTCAACGTACAGGTAGGGCATCAATGTTTTTTTATTGATGTAAGACTCGTATTTGTTTTTAACAGTATATAGAGAAAATGCACCTGAAGTTTCACCACTGGCAAATAATCGAAAGGTAGGGTCCGGGCCAAATTTGAGGTTCGAATCACTCACCTGCAAATAGGCTGAAGCGGCATTCAAGAATCCGTATTTTAACTTGTAACGGAGTTTTTCACCACCTTTAAAAGTTGGTTCAGAAAGGTAGGGTAGATGCTGAGCGATGGATAGCGTGGCCATCAAGCAGGTTAAAATAAATGTGGCTAACGTTCTTCTCATAGCGTTTTAGACCTGCATGAAGCGGTATAGTTTAAGGTTTTCGTTTAAAAACGGGTACAGTAGAACAGGGTTCACCATACATCACGCTTTTAGCGGTTTGTGTGAGCTTTCCGGTAAAAGTTACAAAGGCTTCGGTAGGAATAGGAATATCTCCACAACCTTTTACCACTACCCGTTGATCGGCAAAACGGGCATAATCCAAGTGCTCAAGGGTATCGCGAAATAGATTTCCGCGAACGATTTCCGCATCTCCGAAATGAACCGATGCCGCAATAGGCGTTAATTTGCTGGACAGTAACATGTATGCCCAGGTAGGTACGATAGCATCTGTAGAACAGATAATGCCCACATGCTTATCAGTATATGTCGACCAGTCATTGGTCTTAATGAAATCCCGGAAATCCTTTTCTTTCAAGATCAGCCCATGAAACAGGTTGTCTTTGATGTCGTAGATTACAATTTCCTCTTGAGGGGCAAAGTGTGCAAGATCCACGGTCATCAAACCGCTTTGTGCGACCTTATTTACGATAGTTTCTTGTATCTCCATAGCCTTAAAAATAAAAAAGCCGGACATATAACATATATGTCCGGCTACAAATCTAGTTATTATATCCTAATAGAATCTAATGCGATTGTCATCAATCTTAGCGTTGTCTTGTAGCGCTCTGAAGATACCGCCCCAAGCACGCTGCGTATTGGTCGTCATCATCTGACGTTGTTGCTTAATCAAATCTTCTCCAGACAATGCTTTAGGATTCACGAAGCCAATCACTTGTACTGCGTATACGCCTTGATTGCCTTCGATCGCTGTAGAAGGCTTGTTCGGTTGTAACCCGAACACCGTACCTACTACGGCATTCTCTAAAGCTATACCTGGGATAACTGGGTTAGCAAATACCACATTTTCTACCGTCTGTACATTTTTGCCTACTTTTTGTGAAATTTGCTCGATAGATGATGAACCGCTAATCGCATTGTTCAATTTCTCTTTCAACATTCTTGCTTTCACCATATTACGAACAGCAGGTTCAATTTCGCCTTTTACGGTTTCTAGTGGCTGAATACCTTTTTCTTGAATGCCAGTTACACGGGCTACAATATAATGACTTTCAGACTCGTATACTTTATCGGAGATTTCATCTTTCTTTGCGCCGAAAGCCCAACGAAGCAATTCGCGTGGCACTTCGGTTCCATTTAGACTGCCGTCCATCGCCAAGGTGCGCGAAGAAGTTTCTACATTCAATCCCTGTTTGCTAGCGATCTCTCTGAAGTTTTTCTTATCTGCTTCAGAGTAGAATGCATTGGCTTTGGAGTAGGCCGCATCTTGAGTAGCACGGCCTGCTATGATTGGTTTATCAATAATCGCTGCCTTTACAATTTTAGAGTTGCCAACTTGTTTCTCAATTTTAATTACGTGAACGCCAAAATCAGACTCTACAACAACGACATCGCCAACTTTGCCGCCGAATGCTGCATCCTCAAATGCTGGTACCATGCGGCCACGTGTGAAGGTGCCTAAGCTACCTCCGTTTACTTTACTGCCTTCATCTACACTGAATTCTACAGCCAGTCCTGCTATGCTCTCGCCACGTTGTATCAATTGCTTAATGGAGTCTGCTTTCGCTTTTGCTTGTTCTACACCACCTTCTGCGACAGGATTCAACAAGATATGACTTGCCTCTACCGAGTCTGGACTAAATTTAGTGTCCAATACTTTAGCAACTTCGTACATACCACCGCTTAGGAAAGGCCCCACCGTTGTACCGCTAGGAACATTGAAGACGACAGAGTCCAAAGCTGGATTTAATTGGTTGCGGCTGTAATAACGAACAGGATATTTTGTTTCTGATGTGCTTGCTACAAACTGCTCTTCCGTGGTGGAGTTTTGCAAGTCTGATTTTAACTGGTTGATCTCAGAAACAATCATAGCAGTGTCCGCAGCCGTAGGTCTAGCATCGAATGTGATGTATTCCAGAGAGCGCACCTCTTCTGTGTTTCTAAATGATTTCTTTCTTTTGTCGTAGTACTCTTTGTAATCGCTGTCCGATAATTTGATTTCAGAATCTTTTACCGAAGCATAATCCAACATCACATACTTAAAGTTGGCAATTTTATTACGAGAACTATGCTCCTGCTCCGCTTCTAAAGCGGTTGTATAAGTACTATTAGATAGTAGATTCGAGTATTTCTCGTTCAAGCGCTGTGCACGAATGCTTTCCAACAATGCCTCCCATTGAGCTGCTAGCTCAGGATTCGTTTTGGCCTCATTACTTACCATCGCCACCTGATTTTTGTCAAACTGACCCGTTTGTGGATTAGTGAACTGCTGTAAGATTTGTAAGGAAGGGTTTTCGCCAAATACCAAGCTATTCAATTCATCTCTTCCAACAGTGATTCCAATTTTCTCAATTTCTTGTTTTAGTAACTCTTCAGAAACATACTGATTCCATACTTGCTGTACGGCATAACTACGCATCTGCGGAGAACTGCCTCCGCCCATTTGCTGCTGAAAGCCAGCTACTGCTTGATCTACCTGTACGTTAAAGGTTTGGTAATCTACACCTTCTCCATTTACGCTACCCACCTCGTTTTGGCTTTTCATCCAAAATGGCGTACCGTAGTTGATTACGTCACCTAACAAGAATGCTACAATTGCTAATCCAATAACGAATATCACTAAGCCAGCACGGCTTCGTAAATAGCTCATTAATCCCATATCTATCTATTTGATGTTGTTAATTGCTTGATTTATCTGTTTTATCTACGTTTCTTAAAACAAGGCGCAAGATACAATTTTTATTAAAAAATCAGTCGGGTCATAAAACATTTTGTTTCAGCCTAAAGGCAGATTAATGTAATATGCTATACTGTGATATAATAGCTTGCCTGCCGAATGAAAACTACAGCTCTATAGTTTCTATTAATTCTAAAATCCGGTGGAAGGGAAGAGGCTGTTATCTCGCGAGATATAATACCCAGTAGGAGATACCATATCTATCCGGGTAAAGTTGGCGTCTGCACTAAAGGATGTCGCCGCTTGATTCCCTCGCTCATCGCTGAAAAAGAAAATAATAGGTACGGTATTGTAATAGCGTTGATTTTTCTCGTCGTAGAAAAGCTCTTCGGTCTTGATGACAGATCCGTCCGCTTTGGTCACCACTACATTGTCCCTAAATTCAGTGAGCTGCTCGCTCTGTCTGAGCAGGGCATAATTGGATTTTATACGTTGTGTCTCCCGAAGATTCTCATCATAGAAGATGATCTCCACACCCTTTTTAAATTCTGAATTATCCGTGCTGTCGTGATAGACTCGCATCTCCGGAGCAGTCATTACTGCTTTTACCTTCGCTGAATCACTATAGGTAACCGCTACATTTGATGATATATCCACGGCTTCCTCTTCTGGAATGGAAGCGATGCGATCAATATCTCGCATATCGTTCTCACAGGCACTGAAGGATATCAGTCCAAACAACAATCCCGATAGGACTAGCGATTTATGCCATGTATGTGGCCGCATCATGTTAATCTATACTACCTCGGACAAACCAAGTATCGTTGATGGTAAAGCCTAAGTGAATGGTGATATAGCGTTCACGAACTAGATTGTTTTGCAGCGTGCCGCGTTGTCCGAATTCTCCTGTGATATTCAACATGGAGAAAGTACGGCCAAAGCTTTTTTGGGCTAATGGAATACCAAAACCAGCAGAAACTGCCATATCATTAATTCGTCGATTATTTAAAGTTACCTCCGTTTGGTTATATCGGAAACCGAGACGATAATCTACGATATTCAGGTATTTTGGTGATGTAGCATCCGGTTTAAATTGCCCACCAATAGCCACACCAATATTTTTGCCTAAAGGAGCCTGCCCTTCACGTGGCTGCATGTAAGACCAATCGGCATATTTAAAATCCGCACCAACAGTCCAGTTATATCCTTTGGACACGGTGATACCGATATTATGCTTTAGTGGTAGATTAAGGCGTTGTCCAAAACTCACTGGACTAATAATAGTATCCAATGCAACGGCATCCAGTGCGCTTCCACCACCAGGGGTAATGGTACCCATCAAGGTGGTTTCATTACTTACCTGATTGTTCAATGACCCAGAGTAACCGATTGTCATGCTCATACGATTGCCCAATGAGCGGAAATATTGCATACCGTAATCCAATAAAAATCCGCGTACGTAGCGGTTGTTTGTTTGGATAGTATTATAAATATCCGCATTATTAGGGAACTCTACCGTCGATCTATCCGTCAGGTTTCCAAACAAATAGCCTGCATTGGCACCAACGCTCAATCCTTTTATTGGAAGGTTTACACCATATCCGATGTACGCTTTATTCAAGCCGCCTTCGCCAGCGATACTTTTACGGTAGCGGAGATCGCCGAGATTCTGATCTTCGTACGCATTATAACCCACGTCTGAAAAAGGGAGCAAACCGAAAGATAAGCCACCGGCTTTTTTCAATGGTACACCAAATGTAATATGTCCAAACGCAAAATCGGCCGTGTTGTCTGAAGTTGTTCCTTTACTCAGTTGCGTGAAATTACCATACATACTACCATCGAAAATGACGCGATTCATGGCGGAATAAGAAGCAGGATTGGAAACATTTAATGTAGGCATACCACCCAGATAACGTAACCCGGAGGCGATGCCACCCATAGAACGTTGTTGAGGCGTTAAATCTTCTCGCATCTGACCTAAACCGAATTGGGAATAAGGGGAGTGGGAGGTGGTGGTTTGTGCCTGAACAGTTGTTTCGCTGAGACATAGTAATCCGCCACAAAACAAAATGGAAAAAGCAACCCTTAGTAATCTATTTTTCAACGCGTGTAATATTAAGTGTTCTCGGTATCCACCAGGATTCAGAATTTTTTCAGGTGAAATTTTGGTACAAAACTATTTAAATTTTAACGCATTCACCTGATTATCTTGTTAAAAAAGGTTAAACGATTCTATTTCAAAGCCTTATAAGAATTGAGAACAAATGATTCCAATAATCATTAACAAATACACCGATTCGTAAATCCATTTGTTTTTCGCATGTGTAAAGTAATAAGCTAGATAGATCGAAAGTGGCGGGACACATAGCAAGAAATGGTTGATCGTAATGCCAGCATCTAAATAAAAAGATACTAAGATCAGCAATAGCATATAGAACAACAGTTTGAAGGACTTTCGCACGTGTACCACACTTTTAAAGTACTGATCCTTTAGTACACCCATAAAAAGTAACATGGCAATCACAACAGGTGCCAGAGCGATGAGATCATAATAATCGACGTGTATGCTTACGCTGAAAGGGGTCGTGAAAGGAGAGAAAATCTGGAGGAATTCATCCGTGCGATAATTCCAATAATAGATAACACCAAGTAAGAAATATACTGTAATAAATCCCAGTAGTGGGGTGATCCATTCTCGCCAGTCAAATGGCCTGAATATTAATAGGCTTGCCCACAATAGCAATAACATGATGGTAAACGGGAAGTATATTAAACTGCCTAGCGCCACGATGATGCCTAGGTCAAACATGCGCCCTCTGATGTTGCTTAACTTATAAATCTTAAACAATTTGGATAGCATCCAAATCGTCAGAAAGTTGCATATCAAGGTCGGAGATAAAACCAAGAAGGGCAAAAACAAGCTGACTAAAGTCATAAACATCAAAGCGGTTAGAAAGCTCGGTTTTCCTAAAAAATTGTAATAGTTGATTACACGGTTTAGTTGGAATGCCTGAAAAAGAGTTAAGATTAATGTAGTCAACACATTGAGGTAAGGAGGCAGGCGATCCCCAATTTGAAATCCAATAAGATTGTGAAGGGCAGGCTCAAAAAGAACGGGTTCAAGCTTTTTGGGCAATTGCAAAAAAACACCCAAGCACAAAATGAGTCCAACAACCGATACCAAAAGTATATTTAGTGCGGATAAGTTGCGGTGTTGGGAGATGATCATTCGTAAAAGGACTTATTTTCTTTTCTCTAGCTTAGCTACGCGACGGTCTAACGAGAAAAGGTAAGCAGCCACTCCAATAAAGATAATCAACATAACGGCTATTACGACATAGATTTTTCCCTCAGAACGGAGCGTAGTAGCCATTTCTACCGGTTGTGCTATCACTTGCATTAAGGAAAATATCATTCCCAGTATAAGTGTAATTTGTTTTTTCATGAGTGCTAAGCGTGTGAATTTTCAATAGTTTCTTCCTGTTCCGTAATCAGACGGATTCTGTATCGCAGGGTACCAATCCAGACGCCAATCAATATCCAGCCAATCGCCGCTGTGTAAAATACCGGTCGCATATAATTATCCATATCCAAGCTTCCTATGGTAGAATTGCCACCACTTCCCGGATGCAAAGAGTCTGTTAGCTTAGGTAAGATATAGATCAATACAATCATTACCGGAAAGGCAAATATATTATAGATAGCAGATATTTTTGCACGTTTTTGTTCTTCCTCCAGCGCATTTCTCAACACTAAATAGGCTAGATACATGAGCGTAGCGATCGCAGAGCCATTCAGTTTAGGGTCGTTTGGCCAGGGATCTCCCCAAGTAATATATCCCCACAGCATACCGGTGAGCAACCCCAATCCACAAAAAAGTATTCCGGTGTTCACAGCTTCCACTGCGATAAGATCATGCCTTCTGTTAGAGGAGCCCAAGTACTTGATACTATAGATAACAGAAATTAGATAAAGTATAATCATGGCAAACCACATCGGTACGTGGAAGTACACATTGCGAATGGTTTCATTGAGTATAGGGAGTTCCGGAACCGGGCCTAATAATCCCGCTACGACTGAGCCGCCAACCATTATTACGGCTAGTATTTTCCACCAGGTTTTTCGCATATCGTTTTTAAGAAAACAAGACTTTTAATCCCGCCAAAGGTAAGGAAATAACAATAAAGATATAGCAATCGTAATTACATTAATTGCGATCAAAACCAGTAGTTCATTGTAGCTTGATGCTCGCTCTACGCCTTGAATAGCATGTAGGGAAAGCTTAATGAGTACGATTAATAGTGGAATAATTACCGGGAAGCTCAGGATAGCCATAATGGTTGTGTTACTCCCTGTCTTGGCACTTATTCCGGAGACCATTGTAAATACAGAAGAAAAGCTGATAGCACCCAGAGCTACTGCAGCGAAGTACAATAAAAGGTCTTCGATTGGGTTTCTAAAAATGGTACCATATACGATGAATGCTGCTCCGGCAATTAAACTCATCAGAATAGCATTATAGACAATTTTTGAAAGCACTAGTGCTTTCGGGTTTACCAAGCTATAATAATAAAGATAACGATGCTGAGTTTCTTGTGTAAAGCCTCGGGATATTGCTGTGATGGATGCAAATAACAAGATAATCCAGAACAGTGCATTCCAAACAAGCGTATCCACAGATTTGAATGCTTGATAGCATACAAATACTGTGGATACGACATATAATAAGATGCTGTTTATGGCGGATTTAGAGCGCCACTCTAGCAAAATATCTTTTATTACCAAAACTTTTACCTGCTCCAATAAATTCATACTATGCAAAGATAGTAAGGATTATAGTGGACAGGACTATCTGGAAGGTAAAATGTTACGCTTTGTCCAATTCTGACTTCGCTTTGGAAGCGTATTCACTAGAAACGTCTTTCGCGTTACCAGCTGCTTGAGAAGCTTTCTCTGCCCACTCATTTGCTTTTACCGCAGCTTTGTCGATTGCGTTTTTACCTGCATCTTTTGCTTTGCTTCTTAATTCATCTAAATCTTCTTTAGCTGTTTTCGCGAATTCGCGAGCGCGTTTAGCCTCTTTTTTAGATAAATCTTTTACTGACCGAGTTAGATCCTTCAGTCCTTTGTTTGCACAGTCTAACTGCTTTTTGCCATCCTCTGTGCCCAATAGATAATATGCTGCTGTTCCTACCGCTAATCCTAAAAGTGCAAAGGCTACTAATCCGTTCTTATTTTTCATGCTTTCTACCTTTTAATTGTCTAAAAATCTGTTGTTTCTTATTAGTTTTCAAACAAGGGTTATTCCAAAAGGTTTGCGTAAAAGTGAAATTAACAAATTTTAACCTGTTACCACATCCAGCGATTGTAACGAATACAGATGGTGGTAGAGCCCGTTACACTTAGCCATTAAATCCTGATGACTACCAGATTCGGAAACGACGCCGTTTTCCACGACCAGAATGGTGTCTGCATCCCGAATCGTCGATAAGCGATGGGCAATGATAATGGAAGTACGATCGCGCATCAATTCCTCTAAAGCGAGCTGCACCAATCTTTCGGATTCAGAATCTAATGAGGATGTCGCCTCATCCAAAATCAGGATAGCTGGATCTTTTAATAGCGCTCGTGCAATCGCAATGCGCTGACGCTGACCGCCAGATAACTTGACTCCCCGCTCCCCAACCATAGTTTGGTATCCTTCTGGAAAGCTCATGATAAAATCGTGTGCGTTCGCTCTCTTAGCGGCATTAACAATATGATCTAAGCTTGCTTCCAGCTTTCCGTAGCCAATGTTCTCTGCAATACTACCGCCAAATAGGAGTACATCCTGCGGTACGATGGCTACTTGATTACGTATGTCTGTTAGTGAAAAATCTTCTGCAGGCACGCCATCGTAAGAAATAGTGCCGAGGTTAGGTTCGTAGAACTGCAATATTAAAGAGGCGATTGTAGACTTGCCCGTTCCGCTCGGCCCCACAATGGCAAGCTTCTGCCCAGCACTCACATGAAACGAAATGCTCTTCAAAGTTTGTATGTCTGGGCGGGTCGGATAAGAAAATCCTACGTCGTTGAAAGTAACATCGCCCCGAATAACTTTAGTAATAGTTCTATTGCGAGCAGAAATATCCAATTTCTCCTGCTTCTCGGTCAATATCTCTAATACCCGTTCGCTTGCGCCAATGGCTCTCTGTAAGTTGGCATACAATTCTGGGAAGCTTCCCATTGAACCCGCGACAAACATAGAATACAAGATGTATGTAGTGAGATCACCGACCGTAATTTCCCCTTGCGAAACAAGGGTGGCGCCATACCAAATGACAACGATTACTGCTCCAAAAACGCAAAAAATGATAAATGAAGCAAATACCCCACGAAAGGTTGCTCCACGTACAGCCAGATTTACCACCTCACAGAGCTTGTCGGCGTAACGTGTAGTTTCCCGGTACTCGTTAACAAATGCTTTTACGTTAGAAATGCCAGACAAAGTTTCCTGCACGATAGCATTAGAGTCGGCAAGCTTGTCTTGTGTTTCTTTAGATATTTTACGAATAAACCGTCCGAAGATCAAGCCGGTCAATACGATGATAGGTAATATCGCCAGATTCATCAGCGCCAATTTGGGAGATACAAATATGAGTAGCGCAACGCCAAATGCCAAACTAATCGTTTGTCGCATTAGCTCAGCCAAGGTGGTGGTCATGGTATCCTGAATCTGGGAAAGATCGGATGATATCCGACTATTCAACTCGCCTACACGACGGTTGGCAAAGAAATCCATCGGTAATGCGATTAGCTTATGGTATACTTCTTGGCGAATAGTAGCTAATGCCTTCTCGGAAACTTCTACAAATAGGCGGATGCGAAAAAAAGAGATAAAGGACTGAAAAAAGAGGATAGACATAGAGATAAGGCCAATCTGCACGATACTTGCAGTAAGCCAAGAATAAGTTTGTTTACCTTGAGCGGCATCAATCATCGCACCAAGTAAAGCAGGAAAAGTCAGCATGGTTAAGCTGGAAAGGATCAGGAACACCATGCCCCAAATAAATTTCGAACGGTAAGGAAGTATATATTTAAATATTTGATACCCCTTCTTCATTACGTCTAAATTCAATTTCGGCTTAGGTAGATCTTCCCCGTTACTGTTGCCGCTATTCAATCGTTGTCTCGCCATGTCAATCTACTATCCCTAAATTTTGGGAACATACAAAGTTAACCATATATCAATTTGTGCCTATCAGAGTTTCGTCAATTTTTGGAGAGAGAATTACGCCTATGGAGGTAAACAACATAGCTTGCCAAGCCCACAATGACGATTAGGCAAAGGTATAGCCACACATTACCCTGATGTTCTTCCTCATCCAAGCTATCGACCTGGCCGCGCAATTTTTCGTTTTCCGTTTGTAGCTTGGTAATCGTACGCATGTAGGCAGATGACTGTGTGTCGTACTCATCGGCCAGTTTCTGATAATGAGCCTTTTCAAAATCTTTTAGACTCAGCAGTTTTTGTGTTTCCAGGAAAATGTGATTGTCATTGATCACGACAGCCTTCAATATATCAATGGATTGCTGCATATCCCGCTTCGTCTTGAAGATGCCAAATACGCCCGATTTTTTGAGCACCGATTGGTCAAATTCACCAAACTTCTGTCGTCGTTGTTCCAGAAGGTTGTTTACTTTCTGTCTCTGCGTTTCGTAGGATAGTGAATCTACTGTGCTTTTTACTTGAGCAAAACTAATGGATGATGCGGTGCACAGCAAACAGGTGATTACTATAATCACCTTAAAAACCCAGGTTTTATTTATTGTCGACATGAATTAAGTTTATTATGAGGTGAAGAATCTGCCTTATATTTTATTAGAAAACTCTACGAGTATACTTTCATCTTGATGCAGACCAAGCAAATTACTGGCATTGCCCTTGTTGATCGCGATTTCCAAAAAGTTACTGATGCCGAAGAGACAGAGTTTCTCTCCTTCAGACACCTCGTTATAATGCCAACACAATTGATCGATTGTTTCGTTGCGTTTAAAGCGCAAAGTAAATCTTCTGCCTGCCTGCACCCGGTTGAATAGATCTTTACTAATGTTGCTAATGACATTTCCAAAAGAGTCGATATAGCTCACGTGCCCTTTGATGTTATCTGTGGTGTATACAGGTTGTAATGTGCCTTTCAATACGGGCGTATCAATGCGTAAACCGATTTCCTGAAGCGAACCGCCGCTGGCAATATGACAAGCCGCCTTGGTCAATATATCCGCCAAGGGGAAATGTAAATACCGGAGATCTTGCATGATATTGATCTCGACTACCTCGTCGGCCTTTTCTTCGCCAAGAATGATTCCGAAAATACCATTATCAGCGCCCACAAAATAATGACCTCTAAATTTCATGGCAATGTAACGGGATCCTTCCAGAAAAACGGTGTCTATGCCAATAAGATGGACGGTCTCTGGCGGAAAGTAACGATAGGCATTATTGATTACAAAAGCAGCATGCTGTATGTTAAACGAGGGGATTTCATGCGTAATGTCTACCAACCTTACATCAGGCAATAAGGAGATAATACTTCCTTTCAGTGCGGCCTGATAGAAATCCCGGTGTCCTAAATCTGTCGTTAAAGTAATTACGCCCATATGCAAAACGTGAAAGCTTTCTATCCTGTCCCTTTTTCACTTCGGTAGATAGCAATACTCCATTAGCCTTAGTCAATTGCTAAGCTACAAAAGTAACAAAATCTACGGCCATGCGTAGTGCACAGAACTAAATCTTTGCACAGGCCTTGTTTAAAAAAATAAAAATGCGATATGATGCAAAGTAGATTGAAGAATGTTATTTTAGTACACAGGAGTATAAGTTAATTTTTTTACCGTAAGGAAGGATAAAATTGAGTGAATTAGTTATTCGGCTGGAAGAAGTCAATCTTGTAACGCTTTGGGGTGCCCAAAACGAGAATTACGAATTTTTGAAAAAAGTGTTTCCGAAAGTGCGGTTGATCGCCAGAGGTGATGAGCTGAAGGTGCTGGGCGAGGAGAAGGAGCAGGTTTTATTTGGTCAGACCTTCGAAAAAGTCCTGGAGCATGTACAGCGCTTGCAGAATCTTTCTGCGCTAGATCTGGAGAGTATTGTAAGCGATGTGGTGCCAGCACCTATTCTTAGCAACGCTTCCAAAGAGGTGGCTGCTATTACAGATCCAACCTTTTCGCGTGGCGAACCCATTGTGTATGGTACCAATGGTATCATCGTGCGTGCTCGTACGCCAAATCAGCGGCGTATGGTAGATAGCATTATTAAAAATGACATCCTGTTTGCTGTCGGCCCTGCCGGAACAGGTAAAACCTATACTGCGGTAGCCTTAGCCGTACGTGCATTGCGCAATAAAGAAATTAAAAGGATCATCCTCACGCGACCAGCGGTAGAAGCAGGTGAGAACTTGGGCTTCCTGCCCGGCGATTTGAAAGAAAAGGTGGATCCGTACTTAAGACCGCTTTATGATGCGTTAGATGACATGATCCCGGTGGAAAAACTCAAGGGCTATCTAGAAAATAGAACGATCGAAGTGGCGCCTTTGGCATTTATGCGTGGCCGTACGTTAGATAACTGTTTTGTGATCCTTGATGAGGCACAGAATGCGACCGATATGCAGCTGAAAATGTTTTTGACGCGGATGGGGCCTACGGCGAAGTTCATCGTTACGGGAGATTTAACGCAGATCGACCTGCCGAAGAAAACGCAGTCGGGATTAGCAACAGCCATTAATTTGTTGGACAACATCGAGGGAATTGATATTGTGCATCTCACCGGATCAGATGTGGTGCGACATAAGTTGGTTAAAAGGATTTTAGAGGCTTACGGGGATATCAAACCTTCTTAAGGCACCACCTTTTCCTGAAAACTTCGTACTTTAGTCCCTCCATCGTCTACCCGACGTGGGGGTCAAGTCAAAAAACCGCTTTGAGAATGAATGCAATAAACGAAACGAACTTTAAATTTAATAAACAAACTGCTTTTTACAGAGGCAAGGTACGCGATGTATATACGATCGATCATCATTATTTGGTGATGATTGCTTCGGATCGCATTTCTGCATTCGACGTGGTGCTACCCAGGCCCATTCCTCATAAAGGACAAGTTTTAAATCAAATTGCTGCTAAGTTTTTGGCGGCTACGGCCGATATTTTGCCCAATTGGGTATTAAGCACACCGGATCCCAGTGTTACCATTGGGCATGCATGCGAGCCTTTCAAAGTAGAAATGGTAATTCGTGGTTACCTATCGGGGCATGCCTGGCGTACTTACCGTGATGGAGGCAGATTGCTGTGTGGTGTTACGCTGCCAGAAGGTCTTCGCGAGAACGATAAATTACCTGAACCCATCATTACGCCAACGACTAAAGCTGCGGTGGGGCATGATGAAGATATTTCCAGAGAAGCTATCCTTGCGAACGGTATTGTAAGCGAAGAAGATTACACACAATTGGAAAAATATACCAGAGCATTATTTCAAAGAGGTACAGAAATTGCCCGCGAACGCGGCCTTATTCTGGTAGATACGAAATACGAATTTGGTAAGAAAGAAGATCAGATCTATTTGATCGATGAGATACACACACCAGATTCCTCCCGTTATTTTTATGCAGAAGGCTATGACGACCGTCAATCTACCGGAAGTGCTCAAAAACAGCTTTCCAAAGAATTTGTAAGACAATGGTTGATGGATAATGGTTTTCAAGGTAAGGACGGTCAGCAGATACCGGAGATGACCGATGAAGTGGTTTCTTCGATCTCAGCACGCTATATTGAATTATACGAGCACATTACGGGCGAAGGATTCGTTTACCCAGAAGCGGGAGAAGTCAACGAACGCATACAGAAAAATGTAGATCAGGCATTGACAGAGATCTTTGCCACAAAAGAAGGATAGGTATGAAATTCACGGTGGAAAAAGGGGAACGTTTTGTGGTTATTGAACCGCATGCTTCCTGTTTGAATGGAGAAGTGGCCGGTAAACTGAAAGGCGAATTTATGCTGCGTAATACCGGAGGGCAAAGAAATATTATCCTGGATCTTAACCGGGTGGAATCGGTGGATGAAGATGGTATCCGTGTTGGCTTGCTGGCTCGACGCTTGTGCAAAGCTATGGGTGGTCTCTTTATCCTGGTCAACATTCATCAAAACGTATCCGGTTTTATGAAGACGGTTGGTATGGAATCCTATTTTAAAACAGCTAAAGATGTAGAGAAGGCAAAAGATATGATCTTCGGCAATGAGATTCGCTTAGAGTTGAGGGGCGATAATTAATATGCGCTTTTCTGTTCTTGTTCTAGGTAATAGCTCCGCCACGCCTATTTATGAGCGGCATCCCACATCGCAGGTCGTCAATCACAATGAACAATTGTATCTCATCGACTGTGGTGAAGGCACGCAGATCCAGCTCACCCGTTATGGGATCAAAAGTAACCGGATTAATCATATCTTCATCAGTCACCTGCACGGCGATCATTACCTTGGCCTAGTCGGCTTGGTCTCTTCTATGCACTTGATGGGGCGTAAAAGCGACCTGCATTTGTATGGGCCAGCGCCATTACAAGAAATCTTGGCGTTGAACTTTAAATATTCCGAAACGGAGCTACGCTACAATCTTATTTTTCATCCCACGAATCCGGACGAAACGGAAGTTATCTTTGAATCTAAGTTGCTACGCGTAGAATCATTTCCATTACGTCATCGTATCGCCTGTACGGGCTTTCGCTTTCAGGAAGGAGTGCGTCCGGCCAAATTGAATATGGAAAAAGTAGCCAAACTAGAGATACCTCCAGCCTTGCTGAATGGCATTAAATGGGGTTTAGATTTTACTGATAGAGACGGACAGGTGTATCCTTCTAATGAACTAACTACTCCGGCACCAGTGCCCAGAAGTTATGCGTATTGCTCGGATACGGTTCGCATTCCTGATTACCTTCCGGCTATCCATGGAGCCAACCTCTTGTACCACGAGTCCACGTTTCTACATGAAATGAAGGATCGTGCTGTCGAAACCTTCCATACCACCTCGCTGGAAGCAGGGGAGATCGCTGCCGAAGCTGCTGTCGGGCATTTGCTATTGGGACATTATTCGGCTAGGTACAAAACGAAGGAGCTGACCTTGCTGTTGGATGAAGCGCGTTCGGCATTCCCACAAAGCGAACTTTCTGTTGAAGGAAAGTGGTACGATGTCGTCTAAACAAGTCGTGCTTCTGCCAAAATAGTTCACGTAATTCATGATATTTTCCTCATATTTACAACATCATAATTTTTCCACTATTTAATTAGTAATGTCATTTAAATTAGACCTTCTTTTAAGGGAAAACATAAAAAATCTTCATCCTTACTCCTCCGCTAGAGATGAGTTTGATGGAGAAGGCAGTGTTATGCTGGATGCCAACGAAAATGCTTTCGGTTCTCCGCTTAGCCAGCCATTCAACCGCTATCCCGATCCATTACAGCTGGCTGTAAAACAGAAATTGTCCGGTATTAAAGGCGTTGCTGTAGACCAGATATTCTTAGGAAATGGATCCGACGAAGCAATAGATCTATTGTTTAGAGCGTTCTGTCGGCCAGGATTAGATAATATCATTTTGCTACCGCCCACCTATGGGATGTACGAGGTATCTGCTCATATCAACGATGTAGCAATACGTAAAGTGAATCTTACGACCGATTATCAACTCGATATTGATGCCATCGCGGCAGCGATAGACGCGCATACCAAAATGATTTTTATCTGCTCGCCAAATAACCCGACGGGCAATAGTATTCGAAGACAGGATATTGAAACGATTCTGGTAAACTTCGACGGTATTGTGGTATTGGACGAAGCATATATTAATTATTCAAAGCAAAGTTCCTTCTTACCGAGCTTACACGAGTTTCCGAATCTAGTGATTTTGCAAACGCTCTCTAAAGCCTGGGGATTAGCAGCATTACGCCTGGGGATGGCTTTCGCCAGCCAAGAGATCATTCAGGTTTTTAATAAAATAAAACCACCTTATAATATTAACCAAGCAACACAGAGCTACGCGCTCGAAGCATTGGAGCGTATTGATACGGTGAATGAATGGATTAGGGAAACGGTTGGCGAGCGTACCTTATTGGTAGAGCAGTTACAGCTCATTCCTCAGGTAGAGCATATCACGCCATCAGATGCTAATTTTGTATTGGTGCGTCTTCAACAGGCACGTGCTTTGTACAACTATTTGGTGAGTAAAGGCATCATTGTGCGCGACAGATCTAGCGTTACTTTATGTGAAGGTGCCCTGCGGATGACCGTTGGTACACCCGCAGAAAATCAAACGTTGCTATCCCAAATTAAAGAATTCTATACCTAATACGATATGTCAGATTTATTGAAGCGAGTCTTATTTATCGACCGTGACGGCACCTTGATACTGGAGCCGGAAGACGAACAGATTGATTCGTTTTCGAAGTTGAAATTTTACCCAGGAGCACTGCAGTATTTGCCGAAAATTGCCCAGGAATTGGACTTTGAACTCGTCTTGGTCACCAACCAAGATGGATTAGGCACAGATTCTCATCCGGAAGATCAATTTTGGCCGGTGCATCAATTCGTGATGGAAACATTTGCCGGCGAAGACGTGGTGTTTGCTCGCGAACATATCGACCGCACATTTCCGCACGAAAATGCGATTACGCGTAAGCCAGGAGTTGGTTTGTTGGGAGAATATTTCAATACCGAAAACTACAACTTGGCAGATTCATTTGTCATCGGCGATCGTGTGAATGATGTTAAGCTTGCGCAAAATCTGGGTGCCAAGGCGATCTGGCTAGGAGGAAATACGGCGCTTGGTCAAGCAGAAAAGGTAGAAATATCGGCAGACACGGTTGCGCTGGAAACAACCAACTGGAAGGATATTTACGAGTTTCTGAAATTGGGCACACGCACGGCCTCTCATCAAAGAAAGACGAATGAGACCGATATATACATTGCAATAAATCTTGATGGTAGTGGAAAGTCGGATATTGATACGGGTTTACCATTTTTTGATCATATGCTCGATCAGATCGCTCGGCATGGTGCCTTGGATTTAACCATCCGTGCCAAAGGAGATCTACATATCGATGAACATCATACCATAGAAGATACCGGGATCGCTTTAGGCGAAATCTTTGCACAGGTTTTGGGTGACAAGCGCGGCATAGAGCGTTATGCGTTTACGTTGCCAATGGATGATTGTCTGGCGCAGGTGGCCCTTGATTTCGGAGGTCGAAGCTGGATCGTGTGGGATGCGGAATTTAAGCGAGAGAAGATTGGTGATATGCCAACAGAAATGTTTTTTCACTTCTTCAAATCATTTAGCGATGCTGCTCGCACGAACCTCAATATCAAAGCCGAAGGCGATAATGAGCACCATAAGATCGAGGCTATTTTTAAGGCATTTGCCAAATCGATAAAAAAGGCGGTACGACGCGACGCAGATAATATGCAACTGCCGAGTACAAAAGGCTTGTTGTAATCATTACCAAAGCAAATGAGCAACCTATCATGATTGGAATTGTAAATTACGGAGCAGGAAATATATTTTCATTGACAGCCGCATTAGTGCGGTGCAATCTGCCCTATGGCATGATCAATGAACCCGCTGATTTTGATAAATACGAGCGGATCATCATTCCAGGCGTAGGTCACGCGGGTGCTGCTATGCAGAAGTTGCGTGATTCTGGATTGGCGGAGGCCATTCTTTTGCTCACCAAACCGGTATTGGGGATTTGTGTCGGCATGCAGCTGCTCACCAGTTTTTCGGAAGAAGGTGCCGCAGATATGCTGGGCATATTTCCGATTCAAACCCTGCACTTTCAGCAGCGCATCACTGGGAAAGTACCGCATATGGGGTGGAATACCATACAGATTTGTCAAGATTGCCGTCTGTTTGACGATATACCAGATGCATCGTATTTCTACTTTGTACATTCTTTTTTTATTGAGTTTCAACAGGAGTATACGGCGGCATCTACAAATTATGGTGTCGACTTCTCGGCGAGCATTCATAAAGATAATTTCTATGGGGTACAGTTTCATCCGGAGAAATCTGGTTCCGCTGGCGAGCAACTGCTGGTGAACTTTGCAAACCTTTAAATAACCTTATTGCGCATGTTTTCTGATGATTCGGAGCTTTGCGTACACCGTTACTGATTATTCACTATTTTTACACAATAAACTGATTTTTAATATTGATTGATTTTACTATGTATATCATACCCGCTATTGACGTTTTAGACAAAAAAGTAGTTCGCCTTCGCGAAGGAAACTATGATGATGTTACTCATTATGAGATCTCGCTAGAAGAACAGATTGCTAACTATCATGCTAATGGTACTGAGATCGTACATATCATTGACTTGAATGGTGCAAAAGGCGATTTCTCGAATCAGCAATATCTATTTGAGGTATTGAAAAAAACGGACATGAAGGTGCAATATGGCGGAGGTGTACGTAGTATTGATAAGGTCAAAGAATTGGTAGATGCGGGCGTATATCGCGTTATCGTAGGTACGCAGGCAATTACGAATCCAACTTTTCTGGAAGAGCTTAGTGCATTGAACGAAGGGCGTGTGAAATATGCGGATCACATTGTGGTCGCTATTGATGTACTGGACGAAGTGATTAAGTACTCGGGTTGGTTGGAAAGTTCGCCGATCAAATTAATTGAGTACATTGATAAGTGTCTTTCTTTAGGCTTTTACCGCTTTTTGTGTACTGATATTAGTAAAGATGGCAAGTTGGGTGGAGCTGGTGTAGAATTATACAAGAAGCTATTGGATCATTCCCCGATTATTAAGTTGATCGCCTCGGGCGGAATCAGCTCCATGGCGGATATACAAGCGTTACAAGATTTGGAACAGATTGAATCGGTGGTCGTTGGAAAAGCCATTTACGAAAATCGTATCTCTATTGATGAGATCAAAGATTGGAACTTAAAAGCGTTGATCAAATTCTAGTATGTTAGCAAAGCGGATCATTCCCTGTCTGGACGTGAAAGACGGGCGCACGGTCAAAGGCGTTAACTTTGTAGACCTGCGCGACGCCGGAGATCCGGTCGAGTTGGCCTGGCAATATTCACAGCAGGGAGCAGATGAATTGGTATTTCTTGATATTACCGCCACACACGAAGGCCGTAAAACAACGATTGATTTAGTGAAATCTGTCGCCAGGCAGGTCAATATTCCTTTTACGATTGGTGGGGGGATTAATGAGTTGAAAGATGCTGATGCTTTATTGGCAGCGGGTGCTGATAAAATATCCATCAATTCTGCTGCGGTCAGAAATCCAACCTTGATAGACGAATTGGCTAAATCTTTCGGTAGCCAATTTGTGGTTGTTGCGGTGGATACGCGTTTCGTGGCCACACAGAACTTCGTACACTTGCGCGGGGGGCGCGAATTGACTGATATTATTACGGAAGATTGGATCAAGGAAGCAGAAAGTCGCGGAGCAGGAGAGATTTTATTAACTTCCATGGATCATGATGGCACAAAAAATGGATTCGACGTATCTTTGCTGTCGAAGATTAATGCAGCGATTAATATTCCATTAATTGCATCGGGCGGCGCCGGGACTGAGCAACATTTTGTAGATGTATTTAAAGACAGCGGAGTAGACGCTGCTTTGGCGGCATCGGTATTTCACTACGGAGAAATATTGATTCCAGACTTAAAAGAGACACTAAAAAACAACCACATTGTGGTAAGAAGATAAAAATCGGATATCGGGTTATGCATAAGGTAGATTTTTCAAAAGGAGATGGTTTGGTTCCAGTGATTGTGCAAGATGCACAAACGTTGGAGGTATTGATGTTGGGGTATATGAATGACGAGGCTTTGGAGAAAACCCAAAAAGAGCGCCGCGTTACATTCTATTCCCGCAGTAAACAACGTCTTTGGACAAAGGGTGAAGAAAGTGGTCATTATTTAGAAGTAAAAGATCTACATATAGATTGTGATCAGGATACCATTTTGATCAAAGCGCTACCGCTCGGTCCTACCTGCCATACCGGTAGCCGGAGTTGCTTTAATACTGATCATAACCAAAACTTCCTATTTGAATTGGAACGGGTGATCCAGCAACGAATAGATATGCCTTCCGAAGGATCGTATGTGAACAGTCTACGTCAGAAAGGATTGAATAAGATTGCTCAGAAAGTTGGAGAAGAAGCGGTGGAAACGGTAATTGCCGCTTTAGCAGAGACGGAACACGACTTTATCAATGAATCATCGGACTTAATGTTTCACCTTATTTTGCTTTTGAAGGAAAAGGGTTTAGGGTTGCGAGAGATTGCTGCAAACCTTGCTACGCGCCATCAATAATCGGTATTAGTGCATAATATTCTTTTTTCGGCGGCGCATGGTGAAAACCTGCGCCACGATTCCAATAGCACATATTAGCATATTAAATAAGAAAGCTTTAATACCTATTTGTTCAGTTAGAAAGAAGTATAAAGCGACTACAGCGAGTACACTAAAACCAATAATAATAACCAACGAAACTTTTTTCATAACGGGAATACTTTAAAGGACACGTATTATCGTAGTACGGTCAAGAATAGTACACCTAATGGCCTGAAATTGTTTTTCTGGCAATCGAACTCGTATCTTTGTGTCTATGCCAGATGTCTCTTTACTTCATACGCTAAGTGGTCACCAAAATCCTATTTTTACCTTAGCCATAGGTGCTAGTAACACCTTGTTTTCTGGAGGTAATGACAAGGGTGTGGTAGAGTGGGACTTGCATACCATGCAGTTCAGGCGGATTCTTTGTGCGGTAACACATTCCGTCTATGCGCTTCACCACATCCCTAACACCGATTTGCTGGCTATTGGCCTGCGATCTGGTGAGGTCATGATCGTTGATTATGTGCAGCAAAAATTGGTGGCTAAGATGAAAACCGAATCTGGTGCTGTATTTGCCTTGCAAGCTATACCGGAGAAATCAGAGCTTATTGCGATCGGTGAGGAAGGAGTTGCCTACGTATACGATACCATTCATTTTAAGCTTTTGTATCGCTTTCGCGTGTCTAAAGATACGGTGCGTACCATCGCGCTAGACAGCGTGGCTTCTACTGTATATTTTGGCGATAAAGCGGGTGCCATTTATCAATATAGTTTGGCGGATTACGAACCTATGCAGCAGGCTTTAGTACATACGATGCCCGTCACGAGTTTATGTTTAGTAGGCAAACAACTTCTTTCTGGTGGCAGAGATGCTAAGCTGTATCAAATAGCTACACCCGATTTTGCCGTGCAGCACGAAATAACGCCACATATGTTTACGGTATATGGCATTGTGAGTAATGCCGATCAATCGCAGATTGCGACAGCGAGTCGCGATAAAACATGGAAAATTTGGGATCCTAAAACCTTGACCTTACTGAAGAATATTAGTGTAGATCGAGGCTATGATAGCCATAAGCTATCCATAAACACCATCCTTTGGCATGAGCAGAGGGTGTATACTGCTGGTGACGATAAGACTATTAAGGTGTGGGACGTGTCGGCAGATTAAAGCTTTGACGCTGCCATTAAAATATCTATCATTTCCTGTAAATACTGTGCATCGATGGCATCAAAGCTATCTAGCTCTGCGCTGTCTACATCCAAAACGCCAACACACCTACCTTCGTACATCATAGGAAGGACGATCTCGGAACGGGAAAGCGAGCTGCAAGCGATATGCCCTGGAAAGGCTTCCACATCGGGAACAATTAACGTTTCCTGACGTGCCCAGGATGTGCCACAAACACCCCGATTATATGCAATTCGTGTGCAGGCTACCGGTCCTTGAAATGGAGCTAATACCAATTCTTCGTTCTTTACCAAGTAAAAACCTACCCAGAAAAAGTCAAACTGCTCTTTTAAAGCGGCTGCCAGATTCGCCATATTGGCAATAAAATCCTGTTCATATTCGATCAGTGCTTTGATCTGTGGAATCAACGCTTGGTACTGCTCTTCTTTAGTGCCTTTTGCTCGTATTAAATCTTCTGCCATATCAGCATGCTTCGTTAATGATTATAAAAGAAGTGGTTGGATTACAGTTTTTTCAAGGCCGCCTTGATCAAGCTTTCTACCGAATGATCTTCGGAACCCAACAAGACTTGTTGCATGACTTTTTCCACTTGCTGTTTTGGGAATCCCAACATAACCAAAGCAGAGGTAGCCTCTTCGTGTGCTGACTGGCTTGGGATATGATCCAGCAATAGCGCATTTGGTCCTTCTTTTTTGAGCTTATCCTGTAATTCAAGAATAACGCGTTGCGCGGTTTTAGGGCCAATGCCTTTGATCCGTTGGATCACGGCTACTTGTCCTTGTACGATAGCTTGCTGTATCTCCTCTGGAGTGATGGACGAAAGCATCATGCGACCCGTATTTGGCCCAATCCCAGAGACAGAGATCAAATGGTTGAATAGGTGACGCTCACTTTCTGTTGCAAAGCCATACATAGTTTGCGAATCTTCCCGTACCTGAAATGAAATAAATAGCTTACAGCGTTCGACCTCTTTTACCTGGGTAAACGTGGTCAAAGAGATGTGAACGTGGTAACCCACGCCACCCACGTCAATGATGACGTGGGTAGGGGATTTAAATACCAGTTGTCCGTCGAGGTACTCGTACATATTTTTTTGTTAGGTTTACTTAGTTTTCTCTGGACTGAGCGTCTACAACAGCAATCTTTACCATGTTGACAATCTCGCGAACCGAGCTATCTAATTGCAATACATGCACCGGCTTGTTCATACCCAATAAGATGGGGCCCACGGCTTCTGCATCACCCACTTCTTGCAATAATTTGTACGCAATATTACCAGACTCGAGATTCGGGAATATCAAGGTGTTTGCTGCTTCACCATTTAACTTGCTGAATGGAAAGTTCGCATTTAGCATATCTTTATTCAAGGCGAAGTTTGCTTGCAAATCACCATCCACAATGATTTCAGGCGCTCTGTCATGCAATATTTTTACTGCTTCGCGTACCTTGTTTGCTACGCGGCCTTCGGTCGATCCAAAGTTGGAATAAGATAGCATCGCGATACGTGGTGTAATATTGAAGCGTTCTTTTACCGCATTGTTCACCAAGATGGTAATCTCTGCTAAATCTTCTGCACACGGATCTTCATTGACCGTGGTATCGGCCAAAAAGATAGGCCCTTTTTTCGTCAACATCATGTACATCCCCGCTACACGACTACCTGGTTTCGCTCCAATAACCTGTAACGCAGGTCGGATAGTAGTAGGATATGTGCGTGTGAGACCAGAGATAAACGTATCTGCGAGACCAAACTCTACCATCGAAGCAGCATAATAGTTGCGGTTACCACGCATCAATTTCTCCGCTTCTAAACGGCTGATTCCGCGGCGCTGGCGTTTCGTGTATAGGTGATCCACAAATTGCTTAAACGTATCTGTTTTAGTTTGTTTGCTAGGATCAATGATCTGCGTGCCTTCCAATTCGAAAGCATATTCTTGGATAATATGTTGAATACGTTCCTCGTCGCCCAATAGGATAGGAATTGCGATTCCTTCTTCTTGTACGATCTGTGCAGCACGCAATGTCTTGTAGTTGTCTGCTTCTGCAAAAACCACGCGTTTTGGGTTGTTTTGTGCACGCGCAGAAAGTGTCCGCATGATGCCATCATCTTTACCCAGACGCTTGCGCAATTCTGTGGTATATTCGTCCCAGTTTTCAATAGATTTCCGCGCAACGCCAGATTCAATAGCTGCTTTGGCTACCGCTACAGATACCTCTGTAATCAGGCGGGGGTCGGTTGGCTTGGGGATTACGTATTCCTCGCTAAAGCGCAGATTATTGGTGTTGTATGCTTGGTTTACTTCTTCCGGAACCGGTTCTTTTGCCAATCGAGCAATCGCATGTACCGCGGCAATCTTCATTTCTTCATTGATCGCTGTCGCGCGCACATCCAACGCACCGCGGAAGATATACGGGAAGCCCAATACATTGTTCACCTGATTTGGAAAATCAGAACGGCCAGTACCCATAATCATATCATTGCGCGTCTGGCAAGCCAGATCATAGGCAATCTCCGGGTTCGGGTTAGCCATGGCTAATACAATAGGTTTGGCAGCCATGGATTCCAGCATAGCTGGCGTTAATACATCCGCAGCAGAAAGTCCAATAAATACATCACTATCTTTTACTGCATCTGCCAGCGTATATAAGTCACGGTCTGTGGCCCATTCGGCTTTAGTTGCATCCAGGTTTTCGCGATCACGACGGATTACACCTTTGCTATCCAGCATCACGATGTTTTCCTTTTTAGCACCTACCGCGATGTACATCGCGGTACAAGAGATTGCTGCTGCGCCCGCTCCATTTACGACGATTTTTACCTGGCTAATATCTTTCTGTTGCAATTCGCAGGAGTTGATCAAGGCTGCACCAGAAATGATGGCCGTACCATGCTGATCATCGTGCATGACCGGAATGTTCATCTCTGCTTTCAACCTACGTTCAATCTCGAAACATTCGGGAGCTTTAATATCCTCTAAATTAATGCCTCCGAAAGTCGGCTCCAAAGCTTTAACAATTCGAACAAACTCATCTACATTCTTCGTGTCCAATTCCAAGTCAAACACGTCGATGTCGGCAAAGATCTTAAATAATAAGCCTTTTCCTTCCATGACCGGTTTACCCGCTTGTGCACCAATATCGCCTAACCCTAATACAGCAGTACCATTAGAAATAACAGCCACCAAGTTGCCTTTTGCGGTGTATTTATACGCGTCTTCGCTATTTTCTGCAATGGCCAAGCATGGCTCTGCAACTCCTGGTGAATAGGCTAGTGATAAATCTCGTTGTGAACTATGAGGTTTAGTTGGAACAACCGCGATCTTGCCCGGACGACCGGATGAGTGGTAACGTAAAGCGTCCTTCTTTCTATTTGCACTGCTCATTGAATTCTATTTTTGATGTGTAAGTTTATGTTTGTGGCTACAAATCTATTATTATTCCATGACTTGGGGAACTATTGTTTTAAGACGTTCAGTAATTTGAACATCCGCTGACGCATATTGGCCGAACTTCCCTTGTAGTTGTTTACAAATAAAGTAAAGGTGAGCTCCTCTCCGCCGGCGCTCGTCTGAAACCCGGTATAGCCGAGTACACCACCGATTGTACCACTCTTCATCTTCATGTGGTTGATGCTGGGCAAGCTATTGTGAAAATCGGTATACCAATTTCTATCGCGAGCGTATAGCATGATGCTGCTCATGGCGCTAGCGGTAATGCGATTAGCGGGCGATAAGCCGCTACCGTCCAACATTCCGAGATCTTTTTTGGGAATGTTCAATTTACTTTTCCAATAAGCAATCACATATTCAGCGCTCTCAGTGGTGGTTTTTAGATGACTTTTTTCCTTGCCGATTGTTTTTAAAAGCGCTTCTCCATATAAATTGATGCTTTTCTGATTGAACCAATAGATGATCTCTGCTAATTTTGGAGATTGATGTACCGCAATTGTTTTTCCGATGTGATCCGCGTAATCCGGTAATTTGTAAGCGGACGCAGCCACACCATTTATCGTAATGCCTTCTTTTTCCAGATTTGATTTCAAGTCGCGAGCAAGCTGATACGCTGGGTCAGGAATCGAGATTTCTATCGTTTTTCTAAGGTCCTTGCCATAAGTCCCTTTTAAAAGAATAGTACTAGCATAGGGGCTGGAAAAACCAAAAACTTTGTCGCCTGTTCCTGCATTTCCGGTGGTCACTTCATTGCGGATCGTCAGATAACTCAGGTCGTCTGAAATGCTTTTTATGATAGCAGATCTGCCAATGGCTGCGGGCGAGAAGGTAATGCCTGTCTTGTTCTCCTTCCAGTTCAAGCCCGATATGCCTGCTCCATAATAGTTGCCTATATCCGCAGCTGGCCATCCAGCAGGCACTTGATTTCCTCCGAATATACGATCGTCGCCAATAACTCGTCCGTCAATGCGTGTAATGCCGAGCTGCTTAATAGCAAATGTCCAATGGTCCAGAATGTTTTGTGCTTTGGTGTTCGCATAGCGATCACTGCCAAGCGTTGGGTCGCCAGTACCTTTAATGATGAGGTCTCCTTTTAAGACGCCCGATTTGTCTACAGTGCCGGCATAAGAAACTGTGGTCGTGTAACTGTATTCTGGCCCAAGTACATCCAATGCGGTAATACTGGTGATTACTTTTAGTGTAGAGGCGGTAGCCATCCCAGTATTGGCTCGATGTTCAAATAGGATATCCCCTTTTTTAGTATCCATCACTACCAGGGATACGTTATCGGAGGCAAGTCCGCCTTCGTTTCTAAACTGAGTGAACGCCACTGGTAATTTACTGCTTAGGCTTTGCGCATAGCTATTGGCAAGCAAACAGGTAAACAAAAAAGATAATAAGAATCTAAAAAATACCATAGTACAAATATCGTGATCTAATCCGATAATGTTGATATATGGTCTAGCTATCAAACTGACGATTTTTCATTTATAAATTTCCATTTACAGGTAAAAATTGTTTAAATTCGGAATTCTAACTATCTAACTTTTTCTTTAATCATGAAGTATATCCTGTTTTCACTAAAACTTATGTCGGTTGCGACATTGCTTTTCCTTATTTCGTCTTGTTCAAAGGATACACCACTTGAGCTAGAAAATGAAATAGCCAATTCAAATTCTTGGACAAGCGACGAGCGTTTCGAATATCATCATAAAACACAATTATATGCTACTAAAATTGGTAATCGATTGGCTATGATAGGACCTTACGGTTACACTAATTTATATCCATCTGAACAAGATGTCTCTCAAGAAACTGCTGATATAAAAAGATATGCGATTTATTTTCAGCCTTCTATCAATGTAAAGTTGCCAATTAGCGAGCAGTTTTTCGTGGGCGCTTCTATGCAACATAGCACAGTTCTATTTGTGAATTCCGACCTTCCTGTAAGCACTGGACTAAGTAAACGGTTAGACGTACGCGATATCGATCCCGAATTCAATGAAATGGTATACATCCATAGTCATTTCGGAGAATCTATGGCCATAAATAATCGGAATCAGACGCTTATGGCATACAGAGCTAATGGTGCAGATAATTACCCTTTCATGCGATTGCTCCTGGTTGACGTTGATCCAGGAGGTGGCCAAGAGGGAATACCCACCTGGCTGAACATACCGGCTACCAAAGTAATCGCTTTGGACGATCGTGAACACTATGGTTTGGATATGATCATGGCGATAGAGGATCATTTTTTAATATCCTCCCATACAAGAACGCTCTTAGTAGACTCCGATGGCAACTACCGTCAGGTGCTGGATAGGGCATTGGTTCGTACATTTGAACACAATAGTATGTTGTACGGTTTTGGACGAGACGGTAATTTCTATCAATCTGCGGATAAAGGCAATAGCTGGATGAGTTCCTACGATGTTGAAAGATTTTTAAGTGACGTAAGCTTTAGTCAAGTCGGAGATCAACTAGTTGGTTATCGGTATGGTCAAATTTGGAAATTTAATTTCCATGATTCAGGATATGAGGTGGAAGAGTTGGTAAATGAAGGGCTTACCGGTAATCTCATCACTTCTTTAAATGAATTCGATGACAAGGTATATGTAACTACACTGTCCGGTGTGTACCACAAACCTAAAGAACAATTTTTTGAGGTTAAGCCAAAAGAGGCCGAATAATACAATCGGAGCGAAGAAAAGAACAAATGGCCGTGAGATATGTCTCACGGCCAGTTTTATTAAATTGCCTGAGTCTTTTCTTTCAACCAGTCACCTTCTTCTGCGGTGAGCAAAGGCGCTAGTTGATTATAAGCCCAGTTATTATATTCGTTTAGCCATTCGATATGCTTTGTATCCAGCAATGATTTATTAACCAAATCTGTGGCGATATAGCAAATAGTCAATGTCTCGAAGTCCATGAAATCACCGAATTCATTATGAGATAGTGCACGGCTCAATACCAAGTTTTCGATACGAATACCGTAGGATCCTTCGCGGTACAGTCCTGGCTCTATGGAAGAAATCATGCCTTCTTCGATGGCGACATCAACATTGGAGGGGTTCAAGACATGTGGCCCTTCGTGCACGTTCAGGAAAAAACCCACACCATGTCCAGTACCATGTCCGTAATTGCGAAGGGTCTCCCAAATTGGTCGACGTGTAATCGCATCTACCTGATAGCCGCGAGTGCCTTGTGGGAAGATCGCCATCGACCCTTCGATTAACCCTTTTAGTACTATAGTATAATCTTCTTGTTCGACTTGGGTGATATTTCCCAAAGAAACCACGCGTGTAATATCTGTGGTTCCAGAAGTATATTGACCACCCGAATCTACCAACAACAATCCCGATGCCTTCAAGGTTGCATCACTTTTAGGAGTTGCTTTGTAATGCGGTAAAGCGCCATGCTCCAAATATCCGGCAATGGTATCGAACGAAATATCGACAAAACCATCCTGTGCTGCGCGGAAAGCCTGCAGCTGATCAGCAATGCTGATTTCTGTTAAAGATTCATGACCTACATTTTCTTCGAGCCACTTGAAGAAACGTGTGAGTGCCACACCGTCCTTCAACATCGTTTCGCGTGTAAAGCTTACCTCCGTCGGATTTTTTACCGCCTTCAGAAACGTAGATGGGTTCGTATCTTCCAACACGGTAACATGTGCAGGAATACTTTCGTAAACTGCATAACAAGTGCGCTTAGGATCGATCAATAGCTGCTCCACCGCAAGCTGCTGAATATAGGCATGCACGCTGTCGTAGGGCTGTATATCTACGCCCGCTCTATTCAGCTCCGCCTGATCTTCCGCAGAAAGTTTTGTACGATCAATAAATAACGTTGCGCGTTGTAGTTCAATGATTAGGAAGCCTAATACCACAGGATTGCAGGGTACATCGTTTCCACGAATGTTTAATGTCCATGCTAAGTCGTCTAACGATGAGATGATATGCGCTTGCGTATGGAGTTTTTCCATCTTAAGACGAATAGCTGCAATCTTACTGGTCGCATCTTGTCCGGTGGTATCCGGGTGGATAAGGTACGCGGAGTCGGTTGGAAGCAATGGTCTATCTTCCCAGGCTGCATCCAATAAGTCTTCGCTACCGTTTACCACGATACCGAGAGGTTCCAGCTTTTCTTTGACCGTCTTTGCAAGAAGAAGAGAGGTTAAATTGCCATCGAAGGCTACCGTATTGCCTTTGCCAAACTTTTCACCAAGCCATTCTACATATTCGGCTTTATGCTGCACTTTTAGTTTGACTAGTTCAAAACCGGTGTCCGTTAATTGCTCGCGACCTTGGACAAAGTAGCGTGCATCTGTCCATAACCCGGCAAAATTTTGGGTAATAACCAAGGTGCCCGCTGATCCGGTAAATCCGGATGTCCAGGCAATTGCTTTAAAACGATCCGGCAAGTACTCACTGATATGCGGATCGGCAGAAGGTATGATATAGGCATCTATGCCACGCTCCGCCATGGATTCGCGAACAGCTGCCAGCTTTTTGATATGCTCCATATGTTTGTATATTATTTCTGTTAGTATGCTAAAAAATCTACTTAGGTATTTGCCAGAATAGATAATTCCTGTGCTACACGCCCTGCGATAAGCTGATATGCTGCTGCTACCGTCTCCTGATCATCCAACAAAATTGGGAAGCCATTATCGCCGGAGTCGGCCACCGCTTTTACTAATGGGATTTCTCCCAAAAAAGGCACGTTGTTTTCCCTAGCCAGTCGCTTTCCGCCATCTTTACCAAAAATATAATATTGCTTATCGGGTAATTCCGCTGGGGTGAAGTAGGCCATATTTTCAACAATCCCGAGGATCGGCACGTTGATGCCTTCCATACGATACATCGCCATCCCTTTGATGGCATCTGCCAAAGCTACCTGTTGCGGTGTGGTTACGATGACGGCGCCAGATATGGGATAGGTTTGTGATACGGTAATGTGAATGTCGCCGGTTCCGGGCGGCATATCCACCACCAGGTAATCGATCTCGCCCCAGTCTGCGTCATTAAAAAGTTGCTTGATAGCGGAAGTAGCCATCGGGCCACGCCATGGAATGGGCTGGTTTGGATCAGTAAAGAAACCGATACTCAATAATTTAAGACCGAATTTTTCTATGGGCAAAATCTTAGTTTGTCCACCGGAAGTCTGGGTGGATTGTGGTTTTGCACCTTCCAAACCAAACATAATCGGCAAGGAAGGGCCGTAGATATCGGCATCAAGCAGACCGGTACGAGCACCTTGCTGGCTAAGTGCCAGAGCGAGGTTGGCTGCCACGGTAGATTTACCAACGCCTCCTTTACCGGAAGAAACTAAAATAATGTTTTTAATGCCTTTGAGTTGGTTACTATCTGCTGCAACTACACGGGATGTCATATTGATATCCACGGCGATCTCTTTCGACACAAATAAGCTAATGGCATTCCGGCAGGCATGCTCTATATGCCCTTTAAGCGGGCAAGCAGGCGTGGTCAAAACGACATCAAAGCGGATTTTGTTGGGAAGGATCTCTATATTTTGGATCATGTTCAGCGTCACGAGATCCTTTTTTAAATCAGGCTCTTCCACGTGACCAAGCGCATGTAGAATTTGTTCTTGCGTAATCATTATCTTTTGTTGGAGATACAAAGCTAAATAATGCGGTGCATACTCTTGTCATTTGGATGTTTTTAATGTTTTTTGTCTATTTTTAACCCATATTATTCTCATCAGATTATCCTTGGATAGCCGCTTTATGTTCGCTACGAAGATTCATATCACACCTCAACAAAAAAAATGGCTTTTCATTTCTTTGGCCACGCTATTGCTGTTATTGACGGTTGGTTTTATTTATTATTTTTCCGTTCGGCAAAGTTTGTTAGACCGTGCAATGGCGCGCGTACAGACGCAATTGAAGGCGGATTATGGGCTTACGCTACGCGTAGAAGATTACGGCTTCGCCGGAATAAGTACCGTGGAGCTACACCGTGTTTCCCTGATTCCGGACTCGGGTGCGCAGCTGATGGAAATGCAGCAACTGCAGGTTTCGGTAGAATTTTGGCCTTTACTGCGGAAACGAATCAAGCTGGATGCGGTAGGGATGGATCATGCTACCCTCACGATGGTAAAGGATGGTGATCGTGCCAACTACGATTTCTTGTTTAGTAAGAAAGCCACGCCAACTGCCGATACGACCGCAAAAGCAAGAAGCTTAGCGCAAACCGTCGATCGGCTTATCCGGCAAGCATTTGATAAAATTCCTTCTAATTTGGATTTGAATGAAGTGTATGTTACTTATCAGGATAGTTCGGGCATACAAGGCCTTCGTATTCCCGAAGGAAAAATGCGTAATGGTCGCTACGATGTCGATGTGTTCTTGAATGAAGTCAATGATAAGTGGAATCTTAAAGGAAGAATAGATGGCGGTGACGAGGCCTTCAGTGTGACGGTTACTTCGGATCGCCCGGATATGGAAGTTCCATTTTTACGTAGTAGACTAGGCTTGGCAGTAAGGTTTAAAGCCGTAACTTTTGATCTTAAGGAGATTAAGCGTCATGGTAAAGACCAGCTTAAACTGGCCGGGAATTGGGAAGTGGACTCGCTGCAACTACAACACCGAAGGCTATCTGAAAAACCGATGGTGATACCAGCGGCCTCTGCAGAAGGTGGTTTTCTATTGGATGAAAATTCGGTTGAGTTGCTGGAGAACTCAGCCATCCAGGTACGCGACTTTGTGTTGAAGCCACAGCTCAAGTATACCCATACGCCGAATAAATTGCTACAGTTGGCTGTGCACACCGGAAAGTTCGCTGCGCAGGATTTCTTTGATGCCATTCCACACGGCCTGTTTGAAACCTTGGATGGGTTGAAGGTGAAAGGTGATATCGCCTATCAATTGGATTTTAAAGTAGACTTCGATAAGCCCGAAGACTTGGTATTTCAATCTCGGATGGATGATCGGGAATTACAGATTGTAAATTGGGGAAAGGCAGATGTAGCCGCCTTGAACCAGCCCTTCGTACACGGCGTATACGAAGATACTACTAAGTTAAGAGATATTTTAGTAGCTCCTGCTAACCCCAACTTTCGACACCTGACACAAATTGCACCAATTTTGCAGCGAACTGTGCTCAATACAGAAGATCCTTTTTTCTATAAACATCACGGTTTTGAAGAAGAAGCCTTCAAATTGTCTATCGTTACTAATATCAAAGAGCGGGCATTCAAACGAGGCGCGAGTACGATCTCAATGCAGCTGGTGAAGAACTTGTACCTCGATCGCAATAAAACCATGACGCGTAAGTTTGAAGAGATTTTGCTGGTGTGGTTAATGGAACGTTCGCAAGCCGTGAGTAAAGATCGGCTGTTTGAAATCTATCTAAACATCATTGAGTGGGGCAAAAATGTATACGGTATTACGGAGGCGGCCAAGTATTATTTCGGCAAAACACCAGATGCATTGGACATTGGCGAAAGCTTGTTTCTCTCGAGTATCATTCCACGGCCAAAAACCGGTTTGGCCTCTTTCGATTATACCGGGCACTTAAAACCTTGGGTACGTAGGCATTTTAATACGTATGGGTATATCCTGTCAAAGCTGAACCAGCTAAACGACATCGCCGTGCCAGAAGCCTATGGCTTTTATAGCGTAACCTTACAGCCCAATCTACGTCCGCCTAGACCATATGGTGTGGTAGATTCTGTACCTTCTTCCGACGAACTACACGATCTCATTGAAGGGGTTGATGTGGAGGAGCAACAGCGCCGAAGTTTATTGGAACGTATTTTTGGTAAAAAAGAACAAGAAGAAATAGAGGACTAAATCCGCCATTCATGAATAATGAAATTACAATTGACGATCTGGATTTTGAATTGTTGATCGACAATGACCAGATACAGAAGAGTATTCGCCTTATTGGTATAGATATCAACATGAAGTACGAAGATAAGCTGCCCATTTTTATAGGTGTGCTGAATGGTTGCTTTATGTTTATGGCTGATCTGTTGAAACAGGTTACCATTCCCTGCGAGATGTCTTTTGTCAAGCTATCATCTTATCATGGCACAGCGCAGCAGGATGTCAAAGAGTTGTTGGGTTTGGAGATGGATCTGCGTGGAAGGCACATTATTATTGTGGAGGATATCATAGATACGGGCAACAGTCTTAAGCATACGATGAAAGCGCTGGAGAAGCTAGAAGTGCAATCTATCGCAGTATGTACTCTTCTAATCAAACCGGAGAGCATGGAGCACGAGTTCGACAATATCCTGTATACCGGCTTCGAGATTGAAAAGGAATTTGTGGTGGGCTATGGCCTAGATTACAATGGCATGTGCCGAAATCTGATGCATATTTACAAGCATGTTCCGCGTGATGAAGAGGAACATGTGTGAGATGTAGCGTAAAATCCTACCGGAAGGAGCAGTCCGTGATATGATCTTTAACCATTCCTACAGCCTGCATATAGGCGTAACAAATGGTTGTGCCGAAAAATTTAATGCCACGTTTTTTTAAATCTTTGGCGATTGCGTCGGATATCGGCGTCGCAGCCGGCACTTCGCTTAGGCTATAAAAATTGTTGATGATGGGTTGATTGTCTGGCATGAAGGAATACAGGTAATGATAGAAACTTCCAAATTCCTCTTGAATCTGTAAGAAAATTTGCGCGTTGGTAATCGTGCTTTTCACTTTTAAGCGATTGCGAATAATGCCAGCGTCAAGCAAAATGGTTTCTACATCTTCAGAGGTGAATTGAGCCACGGCCTTTGCATCGAAGTCAGCAAAAAGGCGGCGATAATTTTCACGTTTGCGCAAAATAGTGATCCAGCTTAGGCCAGCTTGTGCAGATTCCAGTACCAAAAATTCAAATAATACCCGATCATCTGTCACTACTCGCCCCCATTCCTTATCATGGTATTCCCGATACAATTCATCTTGGCCGCACCATCCGCATCGTTTCAAATTATCTTTTAGCATAGTTTGGTGAAATTACGAGTTTCCGTTCAATAAATGGTATCGGTAGATCTTCCTATTTATCTTTTGCCAATTCCCAATTAACTCTCTATTTTTACGACTGCATGCAAATAAAAACTTTTTGGATTTCCTTCTTCGTGACATTGCTCCTGATTTTGTCTACTGCTTCGAGTAAAGCACAGAGCCAAGATGTAGCTACTGATTCTGTCATGCGATTGCAAGATAGCTTGAATCGGGCATACTTGCAGGATTCCATTCGGCAGGTTTTTGCGACGAAATACACCGCGCTTATTTATGATAATCCTTATCGAGAAGGTTTTCTAGACCATCGTCTGCGCGCTATTTTAGATACAGCGCCTGGCAAACTATTGGTTTGGGATGAATACCTGTCCAAATCGTCTAACGATTCGATAGCAGTGGGTATCGATAGGGCTCAAAGGCCTTTGTGGGTATTCGGAACCGCCATGCTGCTCTTTTTGTGTGTAGGCATGATACGGTTTATATTTCCAGCGGAGTTTCATATTATAATTGATGCCTATTATCGAGAACGTTTGCTACAGCAGATCAGCAAAGAGGATAGTATGGCTACATCCTGGCCTTATGTTTTCCTATACACCATCTTTAGTCTTGCATTAGGTTTATTTATTGTGGTGTATATGTCTAGTTTTCGAGACGCCCATTTCTTAACTTTTGGGAATTATATGAGAGCATCTGGATTGATTGCGGTTCTCTTTATTCTGAAAATATTATTGGTGCGCTTTATTTCCTTTGTTTTTGGCTTGCAACGGCTCATCCGAGAGTATATCACCGTTATCTATTTGGTATATTTTAACAGCATATTATTTCTTTTACCATTTTTGCTGTTTATTATACTTTCGCCGACGGCTTATTTTAATATAATATTAATTCTATTCGTATTATCTATATCTATTATGTTTGTATATAGGGTGTTACGAACAGTTTTAAATGTATTTGGCCAGACTCGCTTTTCTATATCCTATTTAATTATTTATCTTTGCACCTTGGAAATTGCTCCAATCCTATTGCTGATTAGAGCCTTGGGCAACTAAATAATTTCATATTTATGCAGATTGATGTAGAAAGAGCAAAGAAAGTAAAAAGCATACTCGTGACTTTGCCGAGACCTGAAAATGATAAATCCCCTTATTTCGCGCTTGCGGAAAAATATAATTTAAAGCTGGATTTTCGTGCCTTTATTCACGTAGAGGGGGTTTCAGGCAAGGATGTAAAGAAGGATAAGATCAATTTTACAGATTATACTGCGGTGATCTTCACCAGTAAAAATGCAGTCGATCACTTCTTTCGGGTATGTGAAGAGATGCGTTTCGAAGTTTCGGCAGATATGAAATACTTTTGTATTACAGAAGCCATTGCATTGTACCTTCAGAAGTATATTCAATACCGCAAGCGTAAGATATTCTTCGGAAAGCAGACCGCAAAGGATCTGGAAGATGTCTTGAAAAAGCATAATTCCGAAAAGTTTCTTTTTCCTTGTTCTGATGTGGCAAATGAAGAAACGCAAAACTGGTTGCAGGATAATGGGTACGACTCTACACCAGTTGTGTTGTTCAAGACCGTAATCAGTGATTTAAATGATTTAAAGGAAGTTTTTTACGATGTAATTGTATTTTTCAGTCCTTCTAGCGTTCAATCTTTATTCGAGAATTTTTCGGATTTCGTACAAAATAAAACACGCATCGCGGCATTTGGTGCCACTACGCAGCAAGCACTGTTGGATCACGGATTAATCTTAGATATTCCCGCACCCACACCAGAAGCACCGAGCATGACGATGGCGGTAGAGCAGTACATTAAATCGGTTAACAAATAGGCCGCTGCCTGTTTAGCAGCTATATAAGATCACACAGTAATCAAAAAAGGATGACATTTGTCATCCTTTTTTGATCCTGCATAGTATCGTTTAGCCAAGGTAGCAGTTTTTAATGATTCTGATCACTTGCCAACTCCAAATGCGCTTGGGTTGATTTTTGTAGTGATTATTTTTTTATGTTTGTACTTATATAAAATAGGTGAGCTTGTGAAACTAAAACCAGTCGAAAGCATCTCGGGAATATCCTCCAAAGATTTTGTGAGGGATTATCTGAGCAAAGGTCAGCCTGTGCTGATCAAGGATTTTATAAGGAAAGACAGTCCATGTTGGACAAAGTGGAATTATGAGTATTTCAAACAGATAGCAGGTAACGAAAAAATAAATGTTTACGGGCGTGAAGAGGAAGGCCAACAGCATGCCGCAAGTCCGCCGATTGGGCAGATGACGTTTGCTGAGTACCTCGACCTCATTCGCAAAGAACCAACCGAACTCAGACTGTTCTTGTTCAATTTGATGAAAATCAGACCTGAACTAAAGAAAGATGTACTTTTTAATGACGTAACCGGTGGTAAAGTATTGCAGTGGTTGCCCTATATGTTCTTCGGAGGTGAGGGATCTGCCACACGTAATCATTTTGATATCGATATGTCGCACGTGTTCATTTCGCAGTTTCAGGGTGCTAAGCGTATTTGGATTTTTCCAAATGACCAGTCTGAACTGATGTACAAATTGCCTTACAATTTTCATGGAATCGTTAACCTAAAAACCGGAAATCCAGAAGAATATCCAGGATTGAAGTTACTAGACGGTTACGAAGCGGTGATTAATCCAGGTGATACCTTGTACATGCCTGCTGGATGGTGGCATTATATACAGTACGAGACAGAAGGCTATTCGATCTCAGTACGCGCATTGCCCAGCTCACTGTCGGAAAAAATCAAAGGCGCGCGAAATCTATTTATCACGCGGCACTTTGATGACACCATGCGGAAGCTTTTCAAGGATCGCTGGTACAATTATAAAATAGAGACCGCACTACGTCGGGGCGAGCGCGCCGTGCGCAAACGCGTAAAGAATTAATACATAAAGGAGGGCTCAAGTCCTCCTTTTATCATTACTTTGCTCAATACCGGGATATATCTAACCCCATTTATTCTGAAAGATCTCTTCCAGTTGTCTAATTTCTTTTTCATAGATCGTTTTTTTACGCGTTCCGAAATATAAGGTGTTTTCGACAGGATGGTCACCCACCCAGATTAGCTTAATTTCTCCAGTATTGAACGCCTCCTGACACAAGAAATCGGGCACAACGGAAAATCCGCTTCCTTTCTGAAGACAACGGATAATTGAACTGATATTTGGTACAATATAGTTGGGGATGAAATTCGGTTGTTCATTAAAATGACGTTGCCAAAATTGTGTGAGATGTTCCATGTCGCCTGCCGAACTATACCATAGCTGTTGTTTGAGTAATGCGCCTGCCTCTTCAATCTGGCCATTGTGCAACAGATCCGTTAAAACGGATGTGTCGGTAGCTTTTCCGGCTACGAGTACAATCCTTTCTTTGGAGAAGTTGCGGTAATCAAGGTTTTGTTGATTTCCTTTCTTTGGTGAAATAATAAGATCCAGCAAGCCATTGTCTAAGTCTTTCTGCATAGCAGTATACTCTCCAAATTTTATAATTAAATTGAAAGGAAGTTGGGCAATATGCTCTTCTAAGGTATATTGAAAAGTTTCAAAACACATGCCTACACGAATAGTCGGGCGTGCTGCTGATGATCTTTTATGAAAATTCTGCTCCGCAACTTCTAGCTTTTGTAACGGCTCCAGAATAAAGTGGTACAGAATTTTTCCTTGTTCGGTGGGAATCATTCTTCTCGCTGACCGTTCAAATAATTTTTGCCCAGTAAAAGACTCTAAAGAGCTTAAATGGAGACTCACTCCCGGCTGTGATATGAATAGCGCTTGTGCCGCGGCCGAAAGCGTACCGGTCTCGTAAATCGTTTTGAAAGTACGAAACCATTCCAGATTATTGACCATTGTATTATTTTTATAATACAAATGTATGAATATACTTATTTTTATTATACATGTTGGTTGCGCAATTTTGTAGCCGAACAGTAATAAAAAGTATGAAAAAGATATTCTCGATTAATGGCGGACAACAATTTGCACATTCAGGTGGCGCCTTCAATAAGATTTTAACCGATTTGGATCAGCAATTTTTTGCTAAAGAGCGTGGTTTCGAACATCAGGTAACTCATATCGATCAGGGTTATCACGCAGAGGATGAGGTGGGAAAATATGTTTGGGCTGATATTATTATTTATCATTTTCCGGTATGGTGGTTTTCTATGCCCCATAAAATGAAAAAGTATATAGATGAGGTTTTTACCGCAGGACACCGTGCCGGAATGTACTATAGTGATGGCCGCAAGCGGTCTAATCCGGACATCAACTATGGGAAAGGAGGCGCGTTAGATGGAAGAAAGTACCTAGCTACTTCTTCATGGAATGCTCCGGAAACAGCTTTCACGTTACCCGGAGAGTTTTTTCAACAGACCAGTGTCGATGATGGTGTACTCTTTGGCTTTCATCGCATGAATGCTTTCCTGTCGCTCGAGAGGATCCAAGGAATACATTTTCATGATCTGGAAAAGAATGTAACGGATCAACAGATTAGTGCCTACAAGGATCAATATCTGAGTTTCTTAGAACAAACGTTCTCGACCTAGTCCGCACAACCCAGAGCAGCATTTACGCTATCTGCTGCTCTTCTAGATCTATATCTGGGGTAGTGCTTCGATAGAATAAGGTGTAAGGATCGCTCGGATACACATGCATATCCGCTTTGTGTCGGAATGGAATACTTGGATCGAAGATTTCCTCTAATGTCTTACGCAGAAAAGTAACAAACTCGGCTTTCTGCTCTCGCAGATAATCTCCTTCCAGCGCGCCCACCTCCTTGCTAAAGAATAAAGTGCCGTCTTCGCGCATACGCCTTGCCACGTAGAGATGCGGTTCTAAATCGTGAAGTCCCGTTTTTTCCTCGAATACATACGTGTAAAAAAATGTTTGTATCAGCGCTTTATGGATGTCATTGGTGCCGTCCGTAAGTGCAAATACCGCTGTGGCAGTTTCCTCATCAGATTTGTTCTTGCTTTTTTTGAAAGTCACCTTATCCGCGCCGGTCTTGTAATCCACAATGCGGGTTTTTACTTCACCATCCGGTGTTACCACCTCGTCTATCCGGTCGATTATCCCATAAATTTTGACATGTTCGACCTTACCTTGTACGGTGATGGGGAAGTGGAGGAAATAGTCTTCACTGTTTTCCAACTCGATAATGCGGAACATGGTATACTGCGCTATATCATATTCCAAATACATACGGATATAAGCCGAAGCAATTTGCAACATGATGCGTTGCAGGCTATTGAGGTCAGCGGCGGTTTGATAAGGGCTGTGGTATTGATGGCCGATCTCTTCTACCACCATAATCTCGATGTGTGGGATGCTTTCTTCTAAACGTTGGGTAGGCGTAAAATCAGTGCCCCCCTGATACGGTTTAAATATCCGTTCCATCACTTCGTGAATGATAGAACCCAGGTTGTTGATTTCAAACTCTTGTGATACGGAAGGCGGCTCCTTGATGCCAGCGATGTGTTTTAAGAAAAACTGCAACGGCGACTGTAGATAGGTCGTTAATGCGGTAGCTGAGATATGGCTGCTGTGATCTTTTAGGTAACTATTATACAGGGCATCCCAGACCTCTCCGGTCTTTTGTATCACGAGTTCTGGCTCTTTCGCAGGGAAAGAAATGGGTTGCTGCTGGGTATGATGGATGATGTTAAACTGGCTTTCAAAAGCTAATTGTTTAATAAATCGACTTTCCTCGCCAGAGCTGTTTTCATCTACTATACTGTTGTAAAACAGATGAATGGATTTGCTGTACTGAAAGTGACGATAGAAGATATAGGCCGATAGTGCATCTTGATTGGCTAGTACGGGCAACCCGTAAGCGCGGCGCAGATTATCCGGTAAGAAGGTAGGTGAGTTGGTTGTTTTTGGCAAAATACCTTCATTGGCACCTAAAATATAGATGTGATCAAAGTGGAGACTTCGGCTTTCCAACAATCCCATGATTTGTACACCCTGCAATGGATCACCTTCTATAGCTGCTGATATTGGCATGAGCGCTTTGCGGATCAGGCCGATCTGAAAAGGAATAGTCAATGGGCCGATTTGATCCATGCCTAACAAAAGTTGTTGCAGTACGCGCCGCGTCTCGTAGAGTAGGGTATAGTCGATCTGCAAGGCGATGCCTTCGCCACTGGTGGCGCCCTGCAATTTTTCCAAAATAGCCATCATGTTAGGGATTAAAGCGATGGAGCCGCCAACTGGCTGAAAGAAATCTGGAACCACCGAGCTGTTGATCTTCAATACCTCTAACCCCACCTCAAAAAGTTGCTTGTCTAGCACTTCCTTTTGAATGCTATTCTTTTGCTCAGCCGCAATCTTTATGAGCGGATGGCTGAGGAAGCTTTCAATAAGCGGGTAAGGTAGCTTGTCTTTTTTGCGCCAGCTCACTTCTTCCTGTACGGTCAACCAAAGATCGAGCAAACCGAATAAGGGCGATTGCAATAATGGGAAGCCTGTTGTGATGTTTACCCGAATAGCAGGTAAGCTTTGTAAGAGAGGCACCAGTAAGCTTTCGTCGGCCAGTAGAATGGCAGACGATTGGCCTTCCTTTTCGTGTTTCTCTAGAAGTTGGTAAAGGAGTTTTGCCTGGCTTACTCTCCCTAATGCAGCGTACAGGTGTATATCATCTTTGCGCTGGCCAATGATATGTGGTGCTTCTCCCAGCGAATTGATTAGACCGCTGTTGCCGATATTACGTCGGATAAAAAGCCCAGCCTCTTGCATGGTGTCATCCACATAATACGCGTCGGTATCAAAATAGAATAAGGCCTTGTCTTCCTCCTGCCATCGTTTGAATAGGGTGGTTTCCGCACGATTCAGCGCATTAAACCCTACAAAAATAATCTTTTTGTAGGGTTGGATGAAGTGTTGCTTGGTGGTTCGTCCTTCCGCTAGCTCCCGATAAAGCGTCGGGTAGTTCGTCTGCTTCTCCTGTGTTAATCGCTCTTTAAAGCGATTGTACAATAGCGGAAGTCTTTTCCACAGCTGTAAGAAACGTTGCTGCACACCTGTATGGCCAGCCATGGAGAAGGATTGCCAAAACTGACGGATATATCCCTGCTGCTCGGATGTAAGATGCTGAAACTCCAGGTCAATCTTTCCTGTGTCGTACAATTCTGTGTAAATTTGATCTACTGCGACCAACTCATAATCCAATTGACTGAAATCACTTAGAATAAGCTCTGCAATCGGGTAAAATTCTTCCGGGCTCTCTGGGTCACTTCCTTCTTGCTGCAGCAATTCATTATGAAGCTCGTACAAGTAAAAGAACTGCCGCAAGGCCGAAGCATCCGTCTTGTCTGTGGCCTGTTTGAAAAAGTCTTGAATCGTGAAAAATTGTGGTGACCAGATCGCCTGCCCATATACCTCTGACAGGTATTTTTTAAGGTAAGTAATGGGCCGTTTGTTATTAAATACAATGGCAATTTCGGATAGATCTTGTCCAAATCGCTGCTGGATATCTTCTGCTACTAACTGTAAGAATGGCTTCATGGGGTTGGCTGTTGTTAATGTTTCGCTTCGCATCGCTATACGACCTCCTGTAACTGATTAGATAGGGCATAGTACAAGAAACCCTTCACGTTTTGATAACCCAGGTTGCGCAGCGCTTGCATGTACTTATCCACTTGTGCCTGATGCCCCACATAATCTCCTTGTGTAAATTTAAAATCGAGTACAATGGTGTCCGTAGCATTCGTGAAAACTTTGTCTGGCCTAATTGTTTCTCCATCTTTTGTGATAATGCTGGCTTCATTCCAGGTTTTGTAATTTGGCGTAAGCCATTCGCTAATGCGTGGATGGTGCCATACCTGATGGATTTGCTTGCGCAACTCTTCCTGATCATCTTTAGCTAAAATTCCTTCTTCAATGTATTGATTAATCCGAGCTTCGATCTCCTGTTCGTTGGCCACTTCGGATAGAATCTCATGTGCCATAATGCCATACTGAGCTGCTTTCTCTACTTGCGGCAGCATCGTCAAAGGCCGTCGGCTGGATTTGCTCCAAGCCTGATCCAACTCTGCGGAAATTGGGTATTGAGCAATCGAAACCGTGTTTGCATCAGAAGATGCACTTGTAGTAGTCGCGGGCGTCGTTATCAGATCATGAATACGCAACTCGGATTCTTCTATGACGAATGGACTGTCTGGCACATCCAATACCTGATAGATGGCATCAGAGATATAGTCATTTTTGATTTCCAATCCATTGATCTCCCCGGTTTTTTTGTCGACAGTTTCTTTGAAAAACGGAGCGGTAATATACAGATGCTTGATCGCGCGTGTAGTAGCTACATAGCAGGTGTTTAGTGCATCCATATAATTGAACAGCATTTCTTCAAAGTACTGCTTATAAAAAAGGGATTGACCTAAGCTGGAGGTGTATTTTAATGGAATTTTTCCCAGCGCTTCAAAGGGCGTTCCATCTGCATTGATCCAGAAATCGCCTAAGGTCATGCCGTCGAGATTCCAAGCCGCAAAAGGAATCATGACGACATCGTAAGCCAACCCTTTCGACTTATGTACCGTCGTCACTTCAATGGCGTCAACCTTGCCGCCAGAAGGCAGTACAGCGCGATATCCGTCTTCTTCCCAATAGGTCAAGAATAGATGAATACCCCGTTCGCCATTCGCCGAAAACCCAGCGACTAAATCTTTAAAGGCCAATAGGTAGGGGATATGAAGGTTTCCTGGCTCGGAAAATCCAAAAATATCCATGAGTCGTTCGATGAGTTGTACCAACGGAAGCCTCGGCCATTGATCCCAAAACTCGATCAATGTCTGGGGCAAAATAGCATGTAAGCGCTGGATGTCATTCTCTTTAAAGAGCAGCCAGTTTTCCTGATCGAATGCTTGCTGGTTTTGCAAGATTTGGTAGAGATAGGCCATATTAGCTTTGTGCACACTGTGCTTGTCCGATCCGTACACGATGGCGCGCAGCGTTTCTATCAAAAGCTGTATTGCATCGTTAGCCTGTAGGCTAAGTGCATCTCCCGAAATTACTTCAAAAGATAGGTTGGTGTTCTGCTTATAGGCCATTAGGGCCTGAATAATATCTTGTGCCTCTTTATTCCTACGAACCAAGATTCCAATTTGATTTGCCCGGTACTTGCCCGAAGAAATCCATTCGCCAATCTGCTCACACAATTTCTGGATCGCATCTGCAGCCACTCGGTTGCTACGAAATCTGCCTTCCGTTACCGGCAGGTATACCAGATCGATCTCACCTTGAGGTGCATCGGGTCTTTGTTTGCCGGCAGGTACCGCTTGTTGGCTATTTTCATATGCTTTTACCAACATCCGGTCATTGCCGGATTGGTGCCACCATGCCAGATCTTCGGCACTCAGCGCTTCTGCTACATGAGCATTTAAAACCTGCTGTAAATGCGTTGGTAATCCTGCATAGATGTGATTATTGAATTGGATAATATGGGGCAAACTTCGGTAGTTGACGTCCAGTGTTTCGCTGGCGATAAAGTTGGATTTGTCTGATTCAATTAAGTGAAAAGCTGACCCAACCTGCTCTTCTACTTGCTGAAGCAAGATGCGCCAGTCGCCATTTCGCCAACGGTAAATGCTTTGCTTCACATCGCCGACGATCAGGTGCTCGCTCAGCTCTCGGGTTGCATTTCCTAAGGCGTTTATCAGCAGTGGGCTATAGTTTTTCCACTGGGTACGGGAAGTATCTTGAAATTCATCAAATAGAAAATATCGGAATCGGTTTCCGATTTTCTCCCAAATAAAAGTAGGGTCATTGTGCGCATCTAATCCGAGCTTACTAAGCAGTAGCTGCGAATCGGAGATGAGCTGTGCGCTGTTTTCTTTGCGCCAACGGGCGAGTAAGTCGCTCATTTCTTTCAACAAGCGTAAGAAATACAAGTTTGCCTGTACCGATTGGTACGCCACGAAAGTAGGGAAGAGTTTCTCTATTTCGGCCATGTTCTGTAGTACCGGTCTGAATTGTGCCATCAAGTCGTACCGCACTTGTTTCTGCTGATCGGTAAATGCATCTTCATGATCGATGAGCTTTGTAAACTTTTCTATACGTTCTTTAAGTTGGCTATTCGATAAGTTACTTACTTTACTTCCTAATTTACTGGCAGAAAATACTGGATTTCGTGATTTCCCTTTCAACTCTTCTGCCTGAATTCCTGAAGCACTATAAATGTCCTGAAAAGTACGAATGGCTTCTGCCAAGGCATCGGTATAACCTGTGGTCATTGTAGCACTTTCTTGGTTTAGGCTTTCGAAAACTTTGCGGGCATCGTTTTTAAGGATGTGCGCATCAAACTCTTGAAAGTTTTCTGAAAAGATTAATCCAGCCAGCGACAGCAGTTGCTGTCGGTAATTCCAATTTTCATTGTTAGCGATCTTTTTCTCGGCATACTCGATGATCCATTCCAGTAAGTCCGGCCGATCATCTAATAGTTGATTGAGCATCACGGTCAGTTCGGCTTTTACCTTATTGATATTCATCTCTACCTTATAGCCCGCATCCAGGTGCAATTCGTAGGTGAAGCTGCGAATTACTTTTTGGGAGAATCCATCGATGGTGCTCACCGTAAAATGGCTGTAGTCATGTAATATTCTTCGATATACCTGGTGTGCCTTTTCTTGGATAATCGCTTCCGTCCACTCAGGCGATTGCGCTAATAGGATGTTTCTGAAGTCGACTATTTTAGGGTTCTGATTTCCCTCGGCCAATCCTTGTAGTACCGATAAAATGCGCTCTTTCATTTCTGCAGTTGCCTTATTGGTGAAGGTGACGGCTAGAATCTCCCGATAGCTGTTCTCGTTATTCAACAGCAGCGTGAGATAGTGAATGGTGAGGCTAAACGTCTTGCCCGAGCCGGCGGATGCTTTGAGAATCTTTAAAGGAGGTACCGTCTTCATCTTGTGAAGGTAATAACTAAGGCTGGCATTTGGAAAAGGCAGAACTTGATCCGAGGTGTAGATTTCATTTTGTCTTTACCAATCAAATAGTTACCTTTGCGTCCCCTCTTGTGATAAGCTCGGGGGATATGTTGAATACATAAATAATTAAAAGAAAATGGCAACTAAAATCAGATTGCAAAGACACGGTAAAAAAGGAAAGCCTTTTTACTATGTAGTAGTGGCAGACTCTCGTGCTCCACGTGATGGTAAATTCATCGAGCGTATTGGTTCGTACAACCCGAACACTAATCCAGCGACTATCGTATTAGATTTCGAAAAATCATTGGATTGGGTCAACAAAGGTGCGCAACCTACGGATACAGCTCGTGCTATCCTTTCTTACAAAGGTGTTTTGTACAAAAAACACTTGCAAGGTGGTGTGAAAAAAGGTGCTTTCGACGAAGCTAAAGCGGAAGAGCTTTTCGCTACTTGGTCTGAAGGTAAAGAGTCTCGCATCGAAGGCAAAAAATCTAACTTAGCATCTTCTAAAGAGGATACTAAGAAAGCTGCTCTAGCTGCAGAAGCTAAGAAAAAAGAAGACAAAGCAGCGGCAATCGCGGCTAAAAATGCACCCGTAGCAGAAGAAGCTCCTGAAGAGGAAGTAGTAGCTGCTGAAGGTACAGAAGAAAACACGGAAGAGACAGAAGGATAATTCTTTCTCCAAAAGGTATTTAGAAAAGCCGATCCCCAACAGGATCGGCTTTTTTATGCGCTTAATTATATTATGGTGAGAGAAGGGATTAGAGGCAGAGTATGTCTCCATATTCCAGATACATTGAATGTATGGCCGGTTTCTTCGTTCTGAATGGTAAACGTATATTGACATACGCGCTCCACATAAGTCATCTCTCCACTTACTGTGATATTTGTATAGGGGTCGACGTGGAAAAGCGTGCGAGAGCCAGTTAGGCTCAGATAGGGTGTCAGAAGGGTTCCCTTTCGGTAGGGAACCTGTTTCGACCACCAATTTTTTCCATCCATGATTAGCTCCTGCATAAATAACAACGAATCCTGACCATGTATCCAGTCAAAAGCGCCATAATCGTCACTTTCAAAAGTAGATACATGTTTTACGGACCGGAAGACACCATCAGCTTCCATCCTTTTGGTTTCTGAGGTATTATTGGATAGTACGATAGTGGTACATTCGTGATCGCTTTTATATATTTTTCGATGTTCTTCGAGTTCTGTAATCTTTTTGTTTGTGATTTTATAGCTTTTTGGACGGCGTTGTGTAATGCGAATTACTTCTTCTTGACCGTTAGCATGTAAGCCTATAAGTAGAGTCCGCGGTGTATCTGCGAAATTTTCTTTCAAATCAAAGAATAGGCTATCGCCTTGAGCAGACTTCGCCAGACGCAACCAACCACCACTTGCCGATACAGTATCTGTACTATTGACCTCCATAACCACTCCGGCCGTATCTCTTAACAAACGTAGCGGATCTTCGAGTCGTACATAATTAACTTTCCAATCTGTTGCCTGAATAGGAATGGTGCCAGCGCTACCGCCATGTAGTGTGAGTTCCTTCATGCTGTCGTCTACAAGCGGAACAGTAGGCGTTTGTTCTTTTTGGCAGGAGGTGTAAATGAGGATCAACGATGTGCTGAGCGTAAAAGCATAAATCGAACGCAATAGCTTGGAAAACATGTTTAGTCGTTTCATAGGAGAAATCGTGGTTAGCGCGTGCCTTTATGTGTCAAAATAAAGGGTTAGAAAGGTAAATATAGTTAATTTCTCTAACAAGAGCTTTCCTGTTTGGAATATATCTGCTTATTTTGCAGCATGAACATAACAGAAAGTTTCTATATCGGTTACATCTCCAAAACGCGTGGATTAAAAGGAGAATTACAGTTCTTTTTCGAATTTGAAGATTATCGCGATCTGGAATTTGATGTTATTTTCGTCGAGATTGAAAAAAAATTAGTGCCCTTCTTCGTCGATCAGATAAAAGTGCAAAACAACAGCACCGCATACGTAAATCTGGAAGATGTGGATCATATTGATAAAGCGCAGGCACTCGTGCGTAAAAAGGTATATCTACCGAATGATAAAATGCCGGTACGCGATCCAGAGGATTTTCGGTATAGCGACCTCGTTGGTTACGAGGTGTCCGATAGAGTAGAAGGGAAGCTAGGAATCGTTACTGCCGTGCAGGAGTTGCCACAACAACATGTCGCCACAGTAGATATGGAAGGGAAAGAGCTGATGTTTCCGCTTACAGAGCAATTGATTATTAATGTAGGCAAGGACGACAAGTTGTTGGAAGTGGATTTGCCAGAAGGCTTAGTGGCACTCTACCGAGAAGTATAAAAATAAATCCTCGACATTGGTCGGGGATTTATTTTTATATTAGGTGCCGATCTACGTCATTATGAATATGCAACCCCGTTATTATTCTTTAGATATTTTTCGCGGTGCTACCGTGGCTTTGATGATTCTCGTCAATAATCCCGGGAGCTGGTCTCATATGTTTGCTCCGTTGCAGCACGCCCCTTGGCATGGTTGTACGCCGACCGATCTGGTTTTTCCGTTCTTTTTATTTGCGGTCGGTAATGCGATGGCGTTTGTTATGCCTCGTTTACAGGAAGCGGGTGATGCTGTTTTCTGGAAAAAGGTGCTCAAGCGCAGTGTGCTGATCTTTTTAATCGGATTGTTCTTGAACTGGTTTCCATTTGTCAGCTGGTCATCCGATGGTCTAGTTTTCAAAGAGTGGATTAGTAGTAGTAATGGGGATAGTGGAGTCCGGATTTTCGGCGTCTTACAACGCATTGCTATTGCTTATTTAGGCGCTTCGGTATTAGCTTACTATTTAAAGCCAAAAGTTTTGATCTATACTGCCGTCGCGTTGTTGCTGGTTTATTGGGCACTATGCGCGTTGCTCGGAACGGGAGATCCTTATTCCTTGGCAGGATGGTTCGGTACAGATATCGACAAGATACTGATTGGAGTGCCACACCTATACAAAGGCGAAGGAGTGCCTTTCGATCCGGAAGGAATCGCCAGCACACTGCCGGCTATCATTCAAGTTGTTTTTGGTTTTCTGACCGGTGTGTTTATTCGCAAAGAAGGATCCGTGTCTTGGCTTTGGGGTAGTGTGCCAGCATTGCAGGAATCACATTTTAAGTTAATCGCTGGTGCCATGGTAACTGGATTTCTCTTATTGGTGCTAGGTTGGGTCTGGTCCTTGGGTTTTCCTATCAACAAAAAAATATGGACGAGCTCTTACGTGTTTTACACGACCGGTTTAGCCATACTGTCCTTGGGTGGTGTAATCTGGTACACTGATCTGCAAGGCATTCGCAATGGAATTACTCGCTTTTTCGACGTATTTGGGAAAAATCCACTGTTTATCTTTGTCCTGAGCGGTATGCTACCCAGAATATCTGGGCTAATCCGGATAGGGCAGGACACTGACGAAAATGGGAGTGCCATCTATACCACACCATTACAATGGTTCTACGATCATGTTTGCGCGCCATTGCCTGGCCCAGCCGAAGTAGGCTCATTTTTTTATTCCCTGTGTTTTTTAGTGATTATGTGGTTGATTTGTGCCATCCTTGACAAAAATAAAATCTATATCAAGGTGTAATGCAGGGAAAAGATAGGCATCATACTAATAATAGCTTGTCTATTTGTTTGAGATTTAGTAGCTTTGCGGCATAATTAACAATTTTTATTTACAGCTTTCATATTATTCAAGAATGTATTTAAGTAAAGAGTACAAAGCAGATATCTTCGCAGAGTTCGGAGGTGGAGCAACAAACACTGGTTCTGCAGAAGGACAAGTCGCTTTATTTACTAAAAGAATTGCTCACTTAACAGAGCATTTGAAAAAAAACAGAAAAGATTTCAATACACAACGTTCACTACAAAAATTAGTAGGTAAACGTCGTTCATTGTTAGCTTATTTGCACAAGAAAGATATCGAAAGATATCGTGCGATTATCAAAGGCTTAGGCTTGCGTGAAATCATCAAATAAGTTTTAGTAAAAAACAAATGAGAAGCCATCCGATAAATCGGGTGGCTTTTTCTTTTTCTCCACCCTTCAGAAAATTGAATAAGCTATCGATATTTAGTGTACCTTTGTGCTGAAATTAAAAGTCTTAGTATTTTCGGTATGTCGCCATGACGAAAACATACCATAATGAACACAAAATGAGTTATAACGAAATCAAAACAACCATCGATATGGGCAATGGAGCCCAGATCGAGCTATCCACTGGAAAGCTGGCCAAACAGGCAGACGGATCGGTGGTGTTGAAACAAGGAAGCACCATGCTGTTGGCAACAGTAGTGTCTGCCAAAGAGGCAAAACCAGGAGTGGATTTTCTTCCATTATCTGTAGATTATCAAGAAAAATATGCAGCTACCGGACGTATACCTGGTGGTTTTTTACGTAGAGAGGCAAGATTATCTGATTACGAGGTGTTGATTTCTCGTATTGTGGACCGTGCGCTACGTCCTTTGTTCCCTGAAGATTATCACGCTGATACGCAGGTAATGATTTCTTTGATCTCTTCAGACAAAGAAGTGATGCCAGATGCATTAGCAGGTTTAGCAGCTTCTGCTGCTCTTGCAGTATCGGATATTCCTTTCAACGGACCGATTTCTGAAGTTCGCGTAGCGAAAATCGATGGTCAATTGGTTATCAATCCGACAAGAACTGAATTAGAAAAAGCGAGCTTAGAGTTCATCGTTGCTGGATCTGCACAGGATATCGTGATGGTAGAAGGTGAAGCAAATGAGATCTCGGAAGCCGAAATGGTAGAAGCGATTGCTTTTGCGCACGATGCGATCAAAAAACAAGTAGCATCTGTTGTTGCGTTGGCAGAGCAAGTAGGCAAAACAGTAAAACGTACTTACAGCCACGAGCCGACAAATCCAGAATTGCGCGAAGCGGCTTTCAAAGCTACTTACGATCAAGTTTATGCTGTAGCGAAATCGGGTTCAACGAAACACGAGCGTTCGGAGCAATTTGCGACTATCGGCAAAGCATTCTTCGAGACATTAGGCGAAGAGTTGGATGCGGATACGACATTTTTAGCAAAAAAATATTTCCACGATGTACAGTATGATGCGGTACGTAACCTTTTGTTGGACGAAGGTATCCGTTTGGATGGCCGTAACTCGACAACAGTACGTCCGATCTGGACTGAAGTAGATTACTTGCCTGCTGCACACGGCTCGGCAGTATTTACGCGTGGCGAAACGCAATCATTGACTTCTGTTACATTAGGAAGTAAAGATGATGAGCAAATGATCGATGGTGCATTCATCAACGGTTACAATAAATTTATCTTACACTACAACTTCCCTGCATTTTCTGTTGGTGAAGCAAGACCAAATAGAGGCCCTGGTCGTCGTGAAGTAGGACACGGTGCTTTGGCTATGCGTTCGTTGAAGCAAGTATTGCCTGCTCAAGACGAAAACCCATACACGATTCGTATTGTTTCTGATATTTTGGAATCAAACGGTTCTTCTTCTATGGCTACCGTATGTGCGGGTACGCTAGCATTGATGGATGCCGGTGTAAAAATTAAAGCACCAGTATCTGGTATTGCGATGGGATTGATCACCGATGAGAAATCGGGTAAATACGCGATTCTTTCTGATATCTTAGGTGATGAAGATCACTTAGGAGATATGGACTTCAAAGTAACTGGTACTGCAAAAGGTATCGTAGGTTGCCAGATGGACTTGAAGATCAATGGTCTAAAATGGGAAGTGTTGACACAAGCTTTAGATCAAGCGAAAGAAGCGCGTCTTCATATCTTGGGCGAAATGAACAAAACGTTGACAGCGCCACGTGAAGATTACAAATCTCATGCGCCTCGTTTGGTTTCTATCACGATTGATAAAGAATTTATCGGTGCGGTAATCGGACCCGGTGGTAAAATCATTCAAGAGATGCAACGCGAAACTGGTGCATCGATCTCTATCGAAGAAGTGGACAACAAAGGTGTTGTACAGGTATTCGCGGACAACAAAGAAGCGGTTGATGCTGCTTTAGGACGCATCAAAGCGATCGCTGCTAAACCAGAGGTTGGCGCAGTGTACGAAGGTAAAGTGAAGTCTATTATGGCTTTCGGTGCTTTTGTAGAGATTATGCCAGGAAAAGATGGTTTGTTGCACATCTCAGAAATCGATTGGACTCGTCTAGAAAATATGGACGGTGTATTCACCGAAGGTGAGATTGTAAAAGTGAAACTATTAGATGTGGATAAGCAAGGTAAGTTGAAGCTTTCTCGAAAAGCATTACTACCACGCCCTCCACGCGAAGAGAAGCCAGCACCTGCTGCACCAGCAGAATAATCCGGTTTTTCATATTACATAATAAAGGCTCGCTATTTTAGCGAGCCTTTATTATGTAATAACGTCATTGCTATCTAAAGCATCATCACCGATTCAATCTCTGATACCGATTTGTAATAATTCACCACTTCGTCGGCACTTTGTACATAGGTGGCTACGGTGATAGATTTATACTTACCACCGCTAGATTCCTTAAAGGTAAACTTGGAATTGGTCTGCTCAAAAATCTTTTCAATTTCCGGCTCCTTATTCAAGTCGCTTTTCACAATGAACTTAAACTTATATACGGAAGGAAATTGCTCTACATCGAGCAATTTCTCCTTAAAATTTTGATAGAAATCTTTGTCATTTCCATCTTCCATATCCTGGACATTGATGTTACTAATATCTGACATATGTAATCCTCTCTACTGGTTTAGCAATAAGTATACTTAACTTTTGTGTTATTTGCCAAATTTTTTGTTTGGTTTGTTGCTCATTTCCAACTCCAGCTTGCCGCCTTTTAGGAGTTCTTCGTGTGTGATATGCGTGCGTTTCAATGCCACACCGTTCAATTTGGCTGATGTAATATAAATGTTGGCATCGCTTTGATTTTTTGCATCGATCACAAAGGTATTACCATTTGGCAGGTTGATCGATGCCTGCTTCATCCGAGGTGATCCTAGTACATACTCGCCGCTCATCGGGTTAGCAGGATACAATCCCATAGACGAAAATACATACCAGGCGCTCATTTGCCCAGCATCATCATTTCCACATAGGCCGTTTGGCGCTGAGGTATAGTTTTGCACCATCGCTTCGTTGACCAATTTGGCTGTTTTCCAGTGCTCGCCCGCCATCGCATATAGATAAGGTACATGGTGGTTTGGCTCGTTTCCTTGCGCATATTGGCCGATCAATCCGGAGATATCCGGTGATGCATTATCCAACTCTTCGGGCAAGTTGATAAATTCATCCAAGCGATCAATGAATGCTTTCTTTCCGCCTAATAGGCCCATCAACCCATCTACATCATGCGGTACCAACCAAAGGTATTGCCAAGCATTGCCCTCGCAATAATCATTTTTGCGGTGTTCTGCCATCAACGGATCGAACGGACGACGGAAATCACCGTTAGCGTAGCGGCCTACGAAAAAGCGCTCGTCTTTATCGAAATAGATTTCGTACAGCTTCGAACGTTTTTTGAAATATTCCGCATCTTCCGTTTTACCTAGTTTTTCGGCAATGCGGTACACACCATAATCCGCAATTGCGTACTCCAGTCCCCAGGCTACGGATTCATTATCCATGCTGTCGATCGGGATGAAACTGAGCTCTCTAACGAATTTCAAGCCATAATCGTCGCCCATAGCCGTTGTTTTCACCGCTTCCCACAATAGCTCGTGATCTTCTTCGGCTACTAATCCTTTTAAAAATGCATCGGCGATAATTGGAATTGCAGGTAAGCCAACCATCGTATTGGTTTCATTAGCCCATAAATGCCATACTGGCAATTTTCCTTGTTGCTGATAGATAGACAAAAATGTTTTTATGAAATCAGATGTTATTTTTGGTTTCTCCAAAATAGTCATCAACGGATGTAGTGCACGGTAGGTATCCCATAAAGAGAAAATCGTGTAATTGACGAAGTCCGCATTACGATAAACTTGTTTGTCCGTACCCATATAATCGCCATTGTGATCATCGAAAATAGTAGGAGCGAAGTACGAATGATATAATGCTGTGTAAAATACCTTCTTTAATTCGTCGGTACTGTCGTAGTCAATCTTTCCGAGCGTCTCATTCCACTTTGCATCTGCCGAAGCGGTTGCCTCTTGAAAATTCCAATTAGGAAGTTCCTTTTCAATATTGTCCAATGCATTCTCGGTGCTAACCGGAGAAAGCCCGACCTTAAGTTCGATGGTATTGTCTTTAGCGGCGTCGAAAAATAATGCTGCTTTAATGGCTAGACCTTTAAAAGCATTGTAGCCAGTTCGCGATACATCACCATCGAAATATTTTACTTCCTTGATTGGTCTGGAGGTTTTGATCGCAAAGTACACTTTCTGGTCGGTTGCCCAACCAGAAGAGAAACGATAGCCTACAAATGTGGTTTCATCGATCTGCTTTAAATACGTATCCGTGGCTTTATCCCAATTCATACGAAATCCCAGATCTACCAACACGTGGGCATTATCCGTGTTGTCGTATATGTATTGGTGGTAGCCAACACGTTCGGAGGCTGTTAAATTTGCTTTTACTTTGTAATCGTCTAAGTATACGCTGTAAAAACCAGGTTTAGCAATTTCGTTCTCTTTCTTAAAGTGAGAACCATACCCTGTATGCATTTTGTCGAATTCTGCTGGCTTTAGTTGAAGTTGGCCTGTCGCAGGAACAATCATAATATCATTCAGGTCGCCAATACCAGTACCACTTAAATGCGTATGTGTAAATCCGAGGATATCCTCACTGATATAATTATAACCACTGCACCAGTCCCATCCATTAAACTGATCCCAGGTTTGGGCAATTTGTGTTGGTCCTAGTTGCACACCACCAAAAGGTACGTTGGCTCCTACAAATACGTGTCCGTGCTCGGCCGAGCCAATGAATGGATCTACAAAGGCAGTCGGCTTTTGCTGTGCTTGCGCAGTCGATGCAACTGCGATGGCTAAAATGAATTTAGTTTGCTTTATTAGTTTTCTTAACATCTGTGTTTAGGAATATTGAATATGTAAATCTACAAAATTTATATTGACCACTATTAAAACCTTTTAGCAAAAAAGACTCTGTGTTAAATATTGTCATGTGCTAAAAATTTTGCTAAAAATTATATATTTTAGACAAAAAACAACTCCAATAAATTATGAGTAAAAGAATCCTGATCAGCGATATCGCTAAATCACTAGGCGTATCTGTCACCACCATTTCCTTTATTTTAAATGGCAAAGCCAAAGAAAAACGGATCAGTGATGCATTGACCAACAGGGTATTAGAGTATGTCAAAAAAGTGGGATACAAGCCCAATCAGTTAGCGCAAAGTTTGCGTACTGGGCAAACGAAAATTCTGGGGTTATTAGTAGAAGATATTTCCAACTCGTTTTTTGCCAATATCGCTAAGCATATCGAGGAATTTTCTTACTCTAGCGGCTACCATTTGCTGTATTGTAGTATGGGGAATGATACCGTAAAGGCAAAGGAGTTGATTCAGTTATTTTATGATAGGCAAGTGGATGGTTTTATCATCACCCCAACAGAAGGCCTAGAAGATGTCGTGGCACTTTTATTAAAAAACAATGTGCCGGTGGTGCTTTTCGATCGATATATACCACAAGTGGAAACCAACTATGTGGTGTCGGATAATTTTAATGGTGCCTTTCGTGCTACCAAGCACCTTCTGGAGAATGCTGATAATCGTCGTATAGGTTTCGTATCGTTGTATTCGGATCAGACACAAATGCGTGATCGTATGGATGGGTACATGAAAGCATTGGATCAATACCAACGCCAGGCTTACATCAAAAAAATTCAAATTGACGAACAAGAGGATATCGCTATCGCTCAAATTTTTGAGTTCATTGAAGAAAATAAATTGGATGCAGTGTTATTCGCGACGAATTACTTGGCAATTACTGGATTGAAGGTGCACAAAAAGTATGGAAAGCTACCAGCCATGGTCGCGTTCGATGATCATACCTTGTTTAAATTGCACGAGCCATCCATTTCCGTTGTATCTCAACGACTTGAGACCATTGCCGAAGAGCTCGTGAAGGTATTGTTGCGACAAATCCGTAATCCGCAGGCAGATGTCAAGCACATTGTGGTGCCGTGTGACCTTAAGATCAGAGACTCCTCTACATCTACTTCGGGTAAATAGTAGCCTATTAAGACACCTTGTTTAATAGTTGAATAGCGCGATCTAAGGTTTCCTCTTTTTTTGCAAAACACAAACGAAGGGTATGTTGCTCGGTAGCATGATGATAAAATGGAGCTATTGGGATCAAAGCCACACCATGTTGTTCGATGAGTTGCATGGCAAAATCCATTTCTGTTTTGTGGCTAATGTTCTTATAATCTAACAGTAAGAAATAGGTTCCAGCGGAGGGTGTGATTCGAAAAGCAGAGGAAGCCAGTCCATTGATTACCCTATCTCTCTTTCCCTGCATAAAGGTAGAAAGTTCGTGATAATATTCTGGGTTATCCAGATAGGCTGCAATGGCGTGCTGCATGGGAGTATTCACGCTGAATACATTTTGCTGGTGTATTTTTCGAAATTCAGCAGTGAGTTCTTTTGGTGCGACCACATAACCCAATTTCCAACCCGTGCAATGCAATAACTTTCCAAACGAGGCAATTACAAAGCTGCGCGCACGAAGCTCGTCAAACAGCAACGCCGATTGATGTTGCCTTTCATCATATATAATATGTTCGTACACCTCATCGCTGAGTACAATTAGTTCATGGCGAGTTATGATCTTCTGCAATTGCAAGAGATCTTCCTTGGTCCACACCGTGCAGCTGGGGTTTCCAGGATTGTTAATGATAACCATACGCGTGCGATCCGTTACTTGTTCGGCGACCTGTTGCCAATCTACGGTGAATTCCGGTGCTACTAAAGGTATAGCGATCACTTTACCGCCAAAAAGTTCGATGGTTGGGCGATAGCAGTCGTATGCTGGTTCGAAAATAATAACCTCGTCGCCCGCATGTATAATTGTAGCGATAGTGGTAAATATCGCTTGTGTAGCCCCATTCGTAATGGTGATTTCACTTTCGGGGTCCACATTTACATGGTAGAAACTTTGGTATTTTTCTGCGATACGCTCACGAAGCAACGGAAGGCCTGGCATCGGGGCATATTGATTAGCCTGCTGATGCATCGCCGAGCTCACCAAGTCCAATAATTTTGGATCAACGGGGAAGTCTGGAAAACCTTGCGCAAGGTTGATGGCCTGATATTGCTGTGCTAAGGCCGTCATTTTAGAGAATATGCTGTTTCCTGTATTCGGTAGTTTGGAAGTCAATAGGATATTTTTGGGTGTTGTCATGCTAGGGTATTAATCGTCTACGCGAAGATAATAGAATTATCGATCAAAAAAATCTCCTTGTGGATAAGGCAGTTAGGGAGGTGTAAACATGAAAATGTAGAAAAGGTTTTGCGGGAGTAAAAGTTTATTCTACCTTTGCACCACTCCGCAAGGGAGGAAGAGTGGTGAAAGGATATAAAAGTGGGTTT